>JAGQPO010000928.1 GCA_020426665.1 Planctomycetales bacterium | reverse complement strand
TCGGGATGCGCGAATTCGTATCGGTCCGGCGGTGTCTCATTGGCGCCGCCCGCGATCCAGTCGTCGCTGGGGCCACCATCGAGGATGTCGTTCCCTCCTCCACCAATGATCACATCCAACCCCTCACCGCCCCGAATCACATCGTTACCGATCCCGCCGAACAGTCGATCGTTGCCCGGACCGCCGTTGATGACCAGATCAACAATCGTTGCTCCTTGGGGTGGATCTTCGGGATCGATTCCCCATTCGCTACCCAAAATCAAATATTCGGGGTCGGCGTGCACGGTGTCATCACCACTGCGAACATCGATGCGAAAACCTTCAACGGTCGGTTGATCCTGGAGCGACGCGATTTGAAAGAATGCATAATGTTGAATGTCGGAAAGCACGCCGCCGATCATCCTTTCCGAGGCGACGAAACTTTGCGAACGAGTATCCCAGACTTTGGCGGTCAGTTCGTAGCGATGCAACAAAGTGTTGTAGCGGACGGCGACATCGTCGTTGATCGGGAGTCCGGCGGCGTCCAAGTCCCCACCCAAAAATAACACTTCGTCGAAGCCGTCCCCGCCATCGAAGCGATCACTTTGCGTTGGAATGATCGTCAATTGATCGGCTGGATCGACGTATCGACGGCTGGAACCGGATAGCGGGAGAGCGTCCGGGATGACTTGAAAGATGTCGTTGCCGGGACCACCGAAAAGTAAATCGCTTGCCTGACGGTCCGCGCCGCCGGCGAGCACATCGTTACCGGGACCGCCAAATATCCAATCCTCGGCATTGCCGCCGGCGAGTACGTCGTTACCGGCGCCGCCGAGCAAGATGTCGCGGCGTTCCAGGGATTGATCCAACAAGGGGCTGCTCAAATCAACGGCCTCCGGATCGTCTCCCGCGACGGTTGCCAGATCAACGACGGATCGCCCCTGATCGCCGATCAGCCATTCGACGTCGTAGCGAGCCAGCTTTGCGTTCGGCTCCACAGTCGAGTCATCAAACTCGACAACCAGGAAGTACTTGCCCGCCGGCAATCGTTCAACCTGCGTCAGTTGCCGGCCAGCGGGAGTTACAACAATCGCGTCGTTCTCATCCCTGACAAACGACGTGAAATGGAGTGGCAATTCCAACTGACCATTCGCCGCCGGAAGCAACCGATGTAGTCCCTCGGCGGCCAAGTCAACTTCATCGACAATCATCTCGGGCCCCGAATCTCCATTCCGGTAAACCGTCGCTTTGACCGACGCTGTTGAATTCAACACCGTGACCAGGATGGCGTCACTGTTCGTCGGCTCGGATAGCTCGAACGAGAACCAGTCCACGTCATCGCCGTTGAGTTCAAGTCCCGTGATTCGATCCAGCTTGCGAACGTCAGCGACCCGTTGCTTGTCACGGTCGACTAAAGATTCCACCGCCACTGCAGTTTCGACTGAATCGTTGTCGTCGAATTGTTGGAAACCCGATTGCCGGGCAAACTCCAACTCGTAGCGTGTGGGGATTCGATCGCTGGCGATTCTTAACAGGTATTCGCCGGCTGACAACGGAGTCGTCGACATCGCTCCCAAAGCAAGGCGTGTTTCCTGAGCGTTGGCGTCGACTCGAAGCAGTGGATCGGGATTCGCGCCGGGCGCATCGAATTGGGATGGCGCGAAGATTTCGACCGTCATCCGATCGTATTGGCCACCTAGAGATTTGAGTGTCAACAGCTCATCGGCGAAAGCATCCACAGCGAGCGAGAAACGATACCAGTCTTCATCTTCGGGGCTGTCGAGCGTCAAACCGAGGAAGCGTTTTCCTTTGTTAAATGTGATGGTTCCCAGGTCAAACGCTTGTTCCGGCGTATCGTTGCGATGAATCGAATAATTGCCGAACTCATCGAGAGTGCTCTCAGTGGCATCCACCAAAATCGGCGTGCCCGGGACGAATTCAATACGATCGTTCCCTGCTCCACCATCAGCCCACACCGTCTTGATGACCGTTGGACCGACAATGATTTCATCATCTCCGTCCAGGGCATCGATAATGATGGCGTCAAAATCTCTTTCCGATGGCAACAATGACGCGAGATCGGAATTACCCGTGAACTGCAGCGTTGCCTCCGATCCGGCAGGCAAATGAAAGGCGTTTTCCGCAGCTTCGTTGCTGGCCAGGATCACGACAGGCGAAGCGCCATCGGCAGAAAAACTTGCTTGGCGCTCGGTCAGATGTAACGAAAACTCACCGCCGTCGGTGCGTTTCGCGACCAGCCGTTGGCTCAGCGTGTTCCCGGAGCCCGTGATGGGGTCCTCAATTGCGGACAGTACATTGTTGAATCGCGTTACCAGTTCATCCGCAGTCTCTGCGATTTCAGAAGCGGGAATGAAGACGCGAATCGGTTGCGAGCCCGAGACGGAAAGGAACAATTCTGCGTCGCCCTGCAGCGGCTCAATTTGACCGTTACCGGTGACTGCAAAATCATAAAATTGATCGAAGGGATCCCAGACGAAATTCCCTTCATCGTCGCGAGCTTGGAAATCCAATTGCAACTGCGCGTCGAAAGTAAAGTTTCCTTCGTTTTCGGTCAAACGCGTGATCAGATGATGGTCACCTAAGGGCCCGGGTTCGGTCACGTAGTCGACTTCGATTCGATCATTGATGTTTGAACCGGCATAATACCAGACACGGTCACTTTGCCGCGCGTATTCCTTCCAGGCATCTCCGGCAAACGCATCATCACGAATCTCGAAAAGCTTACCGCTGCGATCAAACAGTTGGTCGTTTCCTTCGCGTCCGTAAAGAAAGTCCAGTCCGGTTCCACCGTACAGTTCGTCATCGTTGACCGAGCCGAGGATCCGATTTAATCCGGTATCTTCGAGTACCCAAGTGGCATCGATTTGTGTATCGCTGAACGCACCCGGTTCGCTGGGGTTGACCCAAATCCCGAAGTCGGACGAGACTTCGTATTCCTGTCGCAGTTGCCCCTGTGAATCGTCGATCAACAAGGGATCTGGGTTGCGCGACCAGGCAAACAATTGATTGGTCCCCTGGCCTGCAATCAGGTCATCGTTGCCCGCACCGGCGTAGAGCACGTCATGATCAGTGCTGCGACCGTTGCCACTATCGCCCCAAAGCTGGTCGCTACCGCCGAATCCATAGACGATATCGCTGCCGACCCCTCCATCCAATCGATCGCGCCCACTGCCGCCCAGCAATCCATCGTCTCCCGGACCACCATCGAAAACTCCAATCCAGTCGCGACTGCGTTCGCTCAATGAATCGAAATTGATCGGGCGGCTCGTCTCCGGATCAAACCCGATTCGATCATTCCCAGCCAGTCCCGAAATTTGAATCTGCTCGACCAGATATCGAGGTTCGACGCCCGTATAATCGATCCAAGTGGCCGTCAACGTTCGCTGAGCATCCCGAGGGATCGTTCGATCGAAGAAGATCGTGTCGGCAAACGTTGGAAAGAAGACTTCGAGTTGCGGCATAAGGGGATCGTTCGTTTGCCGCAGCAGAATCTGGTCGTCTTGCGGCACACCATTGATCGACAATCCTTCGATCAGCAGAATGTCGGTTGCACCATCGTCGGCGGTCAGTCCGCCATGCCCATCGAAGTCATCGCCGAACTCGGTGTAGATGGGCTTGGCGTCCAACACCATTTTGTCGATCCCGCCTTCGCCGCGGATCACGTCCGCACCGTTTTGACCTTCCAGCCAATCCGAATCGGCGCCTCCGAACATCAGATCGCGTCCGCCTCCACCGAACAGTTTGTCTTCGCCGGAGCCACCGAACAGTGAATCGTCGGCGCCGTCAACGTCCGCTGTCAGACTGGTGCGATAATCGGGACCGGCCAGGTAGTCTCCGAGCAGCGTGTCGTTTCCGGTTTCGCCGACCAGCCATTCCCGCCGCTGGTTGCCGTACAGCCAGTCGCCTCCGGCTCCACCGAAAAGCTGGTCACCGGTTTCGGTGTTGGTGTCGGTGCTCATTCCGGCCCAGGCATACAGATAGTCGATACCGTCGCCGCCAAACAAACGTTGACCGCTGCCACGGCCATTGATTCCAGCGATCACCTGTCCGCCAAAGAGATGATCGGCGCCTTGGTCGCCAAACAAGACATCAACGCCATCGTCGCCATTGAGGGTGTCGGTATTGAATCCTCCCCGCAGCAGGTCATCTCCATCACCGCCGCTGATGAAGTCATTGCCGGCACCGCCATCGAGGTAGTCTTCACCGCCTTGACCGCGAAGATCGTCCTGGTCACCACCTCCGAACAGCCAGTCGCGACCACTGCCGCCGAAGAGTTGATCGTCTCCATCGCCAAAGTCACCTTCCAACGATTGACCGTTGACGATCAATGGTTCGATCAAGGTGTACTTATAGCCGGTGTAAAATTCCTCGTCTTCTTCGGCGAGTCTGACTCGCTCAGGGAGTCGAACTTGGGCAACGTCGTAGGGATCAAAGTCCTCGATCGCGAATAGCATCAACCCGCCAAAAACGATGTCGCGACCCGCACCGGCAAACACGATGTCGTCGCCAATGCCGGCGACAACGAAGTCATCGTCAATCCCCTTCTCGCTGATGGTTTCATCATCGGGACCGGATGTCACGGAATCGTCACCGCTCCCCGCGAATACAGTGTCATTGCCAATCGCGGTGGAAATGATGTCGTTTTGATCCCCGCCATCGACGTAGTCATCGCCAGCGTAGGTAAACACACTGTCGGCACCATATTGTCCGTAGACTTCATCGTCACCGGCGTCGGTGTAAATCGTATCGCCGTGTTCGGAAGCCAATCCGATCAGGGCTTGTTGATCATTGCGATCGCCCCAAACGACGTTGCGATCATTCGGATCACCCAAACCGCCGATCACTCCAGCGACGATCAAGTCAGCGCCCCATCCACCGACAACGGTATCGCTCCCCGCACCCGATTGAATATCGTCGTCGCCGTCTCCCGCGTCGATATCGTCGTTGTTCTCGAACGAGACAATCAGATCGTCCCCAGGACCCGATCGAATCAGATCGCTGCCCAGACCGGTGTAAATACGGTCGCTGTGCAGGGACCCAATTGGAATCACCTGATAGCTGACCGGATCGGCGTACACAACATCGCGGTCCAGTGGACTTCCCCCGCCGGACGCATCGAAGGCGGAATAGATCGTGTCGCTTCCCCAGCCGCCATAGATCGTATCGCTGCCGGCAAACGTTGTGATCGTATCGTCACCTTCGCCGCCGTGAACGATGTCGTTGCCGTCGTCCGTATAAATGGTATCGCTATGCAGCAATGCCTCACCATTGCGTGACAAATCGCTGGTGTCCTCGAGGTCGCCGAAAACGGTGTTGGTATCCGAGACACTGCCACCACCCGTTCGCGACTTACCGGCAACGATCGTATCCTGGCCCCAACCGCCAACAACCTTGTCGCTTCCGGTGCCCGATTCGATGTAGTCGTCGCCATCACCTGCTTGAATGTCGTCAGCCCCTGCATAGGTATAAATGGCGTCGTCACCATCACCGGCATCGACGATATCGACTCCATTATCTCCATAGATTTCGTCGGAACCTGGACCACCGTTGATGGTGTGAATCGTGCCAAATTCGAGTGGACTGCCGGCGTTCCCTGCATAGATCACGTCGCCGCCGCCGCCGCCGATAAGCACATCGCTTCCGGGACCGCCGATCAATGTATCGCGATCGTTTTCCGCGTCGGTTCCTCCGATCAACGTGTCGTTGTTCCGGCCACCATCAATAATGTCGGGCCCATCACCTCCATCGATCGTGTCGTTGCCGAGTCCACCTTGCAAATCGTCGCGACCACCTTCGCCACGAAGTGTGTCGGCGCCATCTCCGCCAATCAAAGTATCGTCATGCTCGCCGCCCCACAGTGTGTCATCATCCAGTCCACCGTCAAGCTTGTCGTTCTGGTCATCGCCACGGAGTGTGTCCGCTCCCAAACCACCGACCAGAGTATCCGATCCGGTACCGCCTTCCAGCGTATCGGGTCCGCTGCCGCCACTTAGAAAGTCGGCGCCTCCCTCGCCACGCAAAACCGCGGGTGCATCAATCACCGGGGAGATGGTCACCGTATCGTTTCCATCACCGCCATTGAAAACGATTTCGCGAACGTCACGTCGAGGCCAACCTGGATTGATTTCCGAACCGGGAATGCCCATGTCGTTGTAGCTGACGTAAATCACACCGTTCTGCTGTGTGACAACAAGATCATCACTTTGATCACTTTGCCGCAGCACCAGCTGACCACTGCCATTGAGTGTTGCATTTGGGATGACTTGTTCTGCAATACCGGAGTCGCATTCCGCATGATGGGCAAACTCGAACAGGGTGATGCTGATCGGTTCTTCGTATATGTCTTTGACCGTCCACTTCTTGGTGAACTTCTTGAAACCTGCATTAACGGAAATCGATGCATTGATTTTCAAAAAGTAAAGCAATCGCGCCGAGATTTCACCTTCGATGTCGAAGATGGCTTCAGGGCCGCAGTCGAATCTCTCCTGCAATTCCTTCCAGCGCACTTTTCCATCGTTATCCGGATCCACCAAATCAAAATCGGTTTCCAGAAAAACACCGCCGCCCACACCCGCTTCGGCCGTGATGGCTGCGGGGGCAAGACCCAGGTCGGGAATTCGTGGTGGTCCGGCACCGACAATTAAACGGCCATCGACCTGCAACTCCGGACGCTCGGGACCGCGACCAAATTGCTCGCGGTCGGCAACATAGAAGCCGTCAGCAAAA
>JAGQPO010000927.1 GCA_020426665.1 Planctomycetales bacterium | reverse complement strand
GATGACAATTCGGTTCGACAGCTTACGCCCGGTGAGACGATTAACGTGGTACTCCGACCTGGACGGTATCGCGCGCCACTAAATGTCGACCTGCCAAAGGGAAAGTACCGTGCCAAGCTTCGGTATCGGGGGCCGGATCCAGACTTCAAGGAGAACCTGCGAAAGATCAGGCCAGAGGCGAAGCTGTTTCAGTCTTGGTCGCATTCGCTGGAATCAAACGAAGTCGAGCTTACGATTGCCGAATCGACCAGACAAATCGCAGCCGAGCGACTGATTTGGGGCAAGCCGGTCGATGGTCTGCAAGCCGCAATGGAACTGCGCGTGGTGGATGACAAGTCGGGCGATCCGCTGACGGCCCCAGGCGTTCCAGTGGGTACATCGATGACCGTAGTGTTTCACGTCAGGAATGTCAGTCGGCATCCGATCCGTTTCATCAGTGAAACCGGTCGCCAGGGAGACGTCATTCATGTCACCGACAGCACGGGGGAAAAGGTAGAAGTTAAATCCGCTTGGATCAGCGGATTGCCTATTGATGTTCAGTGGACGTTGCAGCCCGGTGAGATCGCCCAACTGGATGTGCTGTCGCCGGGTGTCAACTCGCTGGATCAGCCCGGAAAGTATGTCATCCGATACAGCATCCGATTCGACAGCCGTCAGCAGCACGATAAAGACGGAAATCGAATTTTTCCGCGTCCGGGCGACTATGACAAAGTCTTGGAAACCGGCGCTACCGTGATGTACTTGAATCAGGTCCAGCGAGACATCGCGGCCAACGGAGAAATTCACGGGCGATTGTTGGACGCCCAATCAGGCAAGCCCATTCGTGGCGCGGTCGTCGCCTGCGGCGCGGTGATCAACGATTCACATCGGGGCGGCGGTAGTAACACCACAACCGACTCGCTGGGTCAGTACCGTTTGGTTGTTCCCTCACCGGGAATCTACAACGTTTGGTTGAAGGAATATCGGAATTCAAGTGGCACCGTCGCAGCGGACGACGGCATCTTGGTTCAGCCGGGTAAAGTCGCCGCAAGTCAGTTGTATCTTAGTAACGGACACTGGGTCAACGGCACGGTTGTTGATCCAGAGGGCAATCCGGTAGGCGGTATTGTCGTCAGCACTTACTCGGCAGCACGCCCGCAATCGGGCGGCGTCCAATCGGTGCGTACCAAGTCGGACGGAAGTTTTCAGTTTCGATTGCCACCGGGGCGTGCGCATGTCTACACCAGCCATTCTGGGTCGGGGAATCGCCAGGTCGGCGAACAGACGCTTCGTGCTGAAGCTTTTCTTGAACTCTCCGGGGCGTCGAGTGACAAACAAGTTACGTTGAAGCTTGGGGTAAACCGGTCTCGTTTTGGCTCCAACGAGTGGCTGCAGCGTTCCACGCCCGGCACACAGATCGTTTCACACGCCGATCGTTCCGGCGTCAACGGAGTCGTTGTTGATGAAGAAGGTCAGCCCTTGGCGGGCGTACGTGTTTTCAAACACTCGGGTGAAATTGTTTTTACCGACCGACGTGGGCACTTTGATTATCCGACCGACAGGGGCACACAGTTTGTGATGTATGCGTTCTTGCCGGGTTACCACGTGTGGTTCGGAACGCCGACATCGGGCGATGAATTGAAAATGGTGCTGGAGCGGAAGGTCTCCGTCGCGCGATCATCGGTCGGCGTTGTTCCCGAAAGACGTTCGAACATCGTCACGGCGGATGCCGCCGGTACATGGCAGGTGACGCGAGACGTTCAGCTGCAGATCGATCAACAGATCTTTCATGGCGCGGACGTGACCACGACTGCAATCTTGCGCTGGAATGCAACCGGTCCAGCAACTGCCAAAGAGTCCGGTGCGAGGCATGCAAGGCTGCAGATCGCCTCCGACCTGTTCGCCAATCGACAGGATTTTCGATGCGTTTGGGAGTCGGATCGGCCCGTCTTGTGGTTCGTCACGGGTTGGCACGGCGTCAATTCCAAAGACGACAATTCGAAGCCGGATTTAACCACCGCTGAATCTTTACATCGCGTCGATTTCAGTCACCCAAACGGTATCGTCGATCATCTCTACGATGGCTGGCCGACTGATTCTCGTCCGGCGAAAGAAGTCATGGAATCACTGAACGCCAAATTCAGTATCCAATCCGACGGTAAAGAAACGTATCGCTACCTTCAAACGAGCCTGCCCGGCGCACAGCCGCCTGTCCGCGATATTGGAAAGATTCCCGTATTCCTGGATCACGATGGCAAGTGCCGGGTTTACTCTCCAGAATCGGGCAAAAGACCCGAAGTCGCCTGCACGCTTGAAACGTTGACAAAAACTTTACAGGCGTCTGTTGATCAATTTCGGCAATACAAAGAAATTGGCAACGACGGTGACCTTTACGTTCTGGTCGGTGCTGATCCGGCCTATCCAATTGGCGATCTGAATGCCGCATTGGGCGCTTGCCGCGCCACTGGAGTTCTGGTTCCGGAGTTGCAGCGTCAGAATCAGGGAGCTGGGCTTGACGAGGATTCAACGTCACGTCTGGCAACTTCGAAAAAGACAGCTGACTCGTTTGATACCCAAGACCCGAAATTGACGGAAGTCGAATCGACGAAGCATCGGCAGTCACACTGGCAACCGCGCCGTCCCGACGCCATTGAATGTCCTTCGAAGGAGACCGCCGCGATCCTTGACGACGCATCGGTCCAGATGAGCCTGCCGAGTCCCAGTTGGTCCGCTCCCAAGTTAAAGTTCAATATCACCGAAGCGACGCGACTAGCTGAGTTGCGACTGGAGCTGTTGCCCGATACCCGATTCGCGGATTCTCCCTTGGGGCGAATCAGCGGCCGCGAGCTAAAGCTGTTCGAAGTCAAGCCATCGATTGGTGATGCGGATGGGAATGCACGACAGTTTGATTGGACGAATGTAACGGTGTCGTCAAAACCCGATGACGATGCGGCTCAATCGCTGATTGATTACGCTTCCGATACGGGTTGGACGGTTCCACCATTACACGATAAAGAGGCTGCACATGAGTTGGTTTTCACGCTGAAGGATCCGATGAAGTTAGACGCCGGCGCGGTTCTGATCATCGAAATCGATTCCGGCGGCAGTCATGAACTCGACACCCTCGCGCGATTTCGTGTCTCGTTTCGTTAGAGACGCTTCATGAAGTTCGCTTCGAATCGGCCATAATCTTGACCATCGACGTCTCCGTCTTGGTCATAGTCAAATGCAGGGTTGTAATTCGCGTCGCCTTCTGACTTGAGGAACGACAATCCGAATTGGCCGTAGTCCTGTGCGTCGACATCCCGGTCTCCGTCGCTGTCACCGAAGAATCGATAGAATGCATCAACACGGTCACTTCGCATCGGTGAGTCGTCGGAGCTGATTTTTGCACTTTGAATCTTTAGCCGGTAATCGCCATTGATCAACGATCCACTCAGGTCGGTATGCAACGAGTCAAACGTGAGTTGGACCGTCGTTCGTCCTGCAGCGGACGACGTCGTTACCAATGGAGCGAAACTGTTGCCGTCGGCCGTTTCGATCAAAATCGCATCGCTTTCCAGTGTGACGATGGCGTCAAAATCCACAGTGATCGCACGAACGATGGAGCGTTGATTGGTGCCATCACCGATGGTCACTGCGTCAATCTCCACAACGTTTCGCACCTGAATCGTAACCAGCGAAGAATCCTGGGCGCCATGCGCGTCCGTGACTTCGACAATCAGCGAATATGAGGCCGTCTGATGGTGGTTCAGTGAAGCTCCATCGATCACCGTGATGACACCATTGTTGTCGATTTCAAATCTTCCCAGGCCCGTACCGCCGCGAATGGAGAACACCTGAGTATCGACGTTTGGCAATACCAAATCAGGATCCTGATTGCTGAGCTGACCAACGACCGTACCATCTGGGACCGCTTCATCGACAGTGAACGCCGTGTCCTGGATCACCGGTGCAGCATTCTCCGGCGTAATCCAAATTGTCGCCGCGCTATCGACTGTGATCGGCCCATCATCTTTCAACGTCACAGTAATCGTTGTCTCAATCGGTGCGAGGGCCGACCAGACATTCGTGTAGGTATGCGGGACAGAAAATGTTCGATCGCCTATCGGCAAGGTCACCTCTTGCAGCGGCAGACCTTCGCCCCAATCGATCGACAAAGTATGAGTATCGGCGAGGCCCGGATCCGTCAGCGTTCCGACCAACGTGAATGTCACGCCTTCGTCGATTGCGGCGGGAGCGACAATCGATGGCAATACTGGCGTAACGTTATTGACGGTCGTCGCAAGCGAGGAATCGTTGTAAACGGACTGTCGTCCCAGATTGTTCGCAACCGAAACCGAAACGGCGTACTTACCATCCGGCGAGTTGACGCTGTCTTGACCGTAGGCCCGTTGGATCGAAAACGTGGTGTCTCCAGCATTCAAGTCGTAGGAGACTGGATTGGTCCCATCACCCCAATTAACGGTCAGTGTTTGGTCGGTCGCCGAGCTCAAGTCGGTGAGTTCGCCTGTCAACATCACCGACCCGCCCTCGTCGATCATGGGCGTCAATTGGACCGAGGAAATGGTCGGTACAAAAGCAACTTCAAACTCACGTAAATAGATACCACCTGCCGCGCCGTCGCCATCGCCATCGGTGGAAAGTCCGGCAGTGTCGCGTACGCTGCCGGTGGCATCACTTTGCAACACAAATTGGTAATGGCCCTCGGGGAGGTATGCTCCGCCTGGAGCCCCTAACGGCGCCGATAGCGGAGCCCCGACGGCGGTTGTGGTTCCAGCATCAAAAACAATTTGCAGATCGACCGTCGAGTCGCCGAGCACGAAACTCGGGACAAGGTCGTAGACGATGTCGTCTCCATCGCCGAACGTTCCGTTGGCACCGGCTTCGCGAAGTTCGTAAGCCGCAAATGAGCCTGCGTCGAAATAGTTGACTTCTTCACTGAACTGTATCTGAATCGAATCGATCGTTTCACTGGTTTGCCCGCCGGCATCCAGGGCTGATGGAGTGGTTTGAGCGATCAGCGGCGCGGTGGCGTCGCTGCTTTCGCCTCGGAACTCCAACGCACCGATATCAACGATCCCCGGCAAGCGTTCGATGCGAACCGATTTGTTTGAGAAAGAAGCCTGTGAACCACTGGACGAAGCAAAACGTGGGAAGGCGTTACTCGACTGTGCGATCCCCGCGACACTATTTAATCCCGCGGTGTCGCCGTACAGGAACTCGATCGCACCATCGGCAAACAACCGCACGCCGAACTTGACGTCCGCGCCGGAATCGCGCGCCGTGGCATCCCAGTAAAACGAAACTTGATCGGCGACCGAATCGTCGATAAAGATGTCGTCGCCAGGGCCACCGGTATGAATGTCTTGCCACAAGGCCGTGATTCGATTGTGGTTCTGACTGCTAAACTGCGTATCAGATGTTTCCGACCAGTTTGACGAGGATGCGAACTGCAATAAACCCTGGGCCGTCAAGTAGACTGTTCCGGTGAGTGATTGGTCGAAAAAGGGAAATGCGAAGGGTAGCGTGAAGGGGACGTTAAGGGTCCCGGTCGTTTTTCGGTTTTGTGCAGTTCCGGTGATTTGAAACGCGAGGTCGCTAACCGTCGTGCCGAAATAGTCGATGGACCCTTCATTCGCCGTCGCAATATCGTCGCGACTGGGCGACCCCAAATAGTCGGTGGATAGGACCCAACTTTGTCCGCGGTCGATCGCTGGAGAATTCTTCGCGAGCACAAAATTGTCGTCGGCGCTATGGTCAACTCCGTTTTCATAGCCGAGAACGTTGTCAATGCCGTTGATGTCCAATAGTAACGGATCAGCGACGAGCGAGTTGGCGGAACCTCCGGTTGCTGCTTGCCACGCGGCCAAGTCTGGCGCTGCCGTCGCGCCGAAGACACCGTAGGCGGCGCCGGTGCCCGCACCGAGATCGATCAAGTTGTAGTTGCCTTCAAAACCGCTGACCGCGTTGGTTGCGATGTTGATCGCTGCTCCATTGTCGACGGCGATGATGTTGTTTCTGAGCCTGACATTGCTGGCATAGGTTACTTGAATCGCGTCCCCAACCTCCTGGTAAATCGTATTGCCGATGATCGTGATCTCGCCATTCCCATTCCCTCCATACAAGTAGATGGCGCGATTCGAATTGTCGTAGATCAGATTCGATTCGATTCGTGGCTTGATGCGATTGTAACTCTCGCTTAAATAAATCCCCTCACTATTGCTGTAGATCGCATTGCCATCAATTTGGGCGCCAACTCGGCTTCCCGCAATCCCGATATTGTTGCCGAAGATGCGATTGGAGGAAACACGACTACCTTCAAAGATGGAGATTCCAGATTGATTTTCGTAGACGATGTTATCGTTTGCCTCAGAGGAGGTTCCAACTGAAATTCCCACACTGGCTGACGATGTTCGGTGATCGTAAACGACGTTGTTTTGCGCGACCGCACTGTTGGTGACTGCGACGCCGGTGCCGCTGTTGGAGAACACTTCGTTTCCAGTGACAGAGACCCCAACTCCAGAGCCTCGGATCCCGATTGGGTTTGAATAGACGCGATTATTCGTGACCGTTGCGCCTCCGCCTTGGACGTAGATTCCATACGATCCCATTTCGTGGACATCGTTCGAATCAATCAAGACGCCATCGTTGCGCTGATGAGAAAAAAGTCCATACGACGTATTCGCAAAGAAGTCATTATTGCGAATCGTTACATTTGTATTGTCAGCATTTTGATTCAATGCGACGCCAGCTTGGGCTCCCGTGATCCCCAGATGTTCGATGGTGACGCCATCGGTGCCAGCCAATTCAAATACGTAGCTTCCGGAAACCGTGTTGCCGCGGTTGAAGATTGCCGCGCGGTCGACATCCGTCGGGCCGGTGATGCGAACGCCCGAGTCTTCGGCACCGATCTTGATATTGCCGAACGGGAAGTAGTTGCCCGTATCGACGTAGACCACATCACCCGGTTCAAAATCATACGCATTCAACAGCGCCGTCAACGAAGCCATCGGGGCGTCGGGGGACTTGCCACTGGCCGTGTCATCCCCAGATGCGGTCGTGTACTGGTTGTCGCTTAGATCGCCGTCGTTCGCGATGTTGATGTAAAACTCGTTTCCGCTCGGCGTGATCAGAAAGCCGGCTTCCGAGGTGCCGGACACGTTTCCGCTTCGCACACGGGCGATTGCCGTTGCACCGGTTGTGAGGAAGTTGTGAGGAATTGTCCAATCAAAACTTCCCCAACCTCGCGTATCCATCGGCACGCCGGTGGCGATTTCGCTCCATGTCGTTCCGTCGTCTGTCGAAATGTCGATGGAAGCAGTTGGGTTCGTCGATCCGATCGGGCTTGCCTGTAGAATCTCGATTCCCGCTAATCCCTCCGCAGAAAAGGTCGTACCAAGACTTTTCATCTGGATGGACAATCCTTCGTCTCCGAGAACGGTAATCGGGAACTCGCGTAGCAACGCTTTGTTCGAGGTATTACCCGCTTCCAATAACGGCTGCATGTTCGACTCGGCTAATTGATCCTGGATTGACAAATCAAAGGCGATGTTGCTGGTCGACACAAAGTGCAGTCGCAATTGATACTGACCTGCCAGAAGGGGAATCTCGTATCGCAACGGAGTCGAGTAGTTCAGGCCACGAACGTATGATTGATACACGGACTCAGGAGCAGGTAGGTTGACGGCTGAAAGGTCAATCGGGACGGAGTTCGTGATGCCGCTTCCAGACGTAAGGTATTGGTTCGCTTCCCAGTTCGACGTCGCACCACCTCCCACGTTCATCGCCAGGACTGTGCGATCGGCCGTCAAACCGGACGATCGAAAACGAATGACCTCCGTATTACCGACCGTCCATTTTTCCAAACCGTTGGGACTGAGAAGTTGCACCGTTTGTTCGTCGCTTGGTGTCGCTTCGGACGTTCCACCGTAGGCTCCCAAGTTGATTCGATTGCCGTTCGGAAGCGGCTCAAACAAATAGTGCCCCTGCGGGTCACCGCGATCGACGCCCGGTGAGCCGGGTAGCAGATGGAAATCGTCATCGCGATCGGATTCACCGACGATTTGGTCCAACCGCATGGCATCGGCAAACGCGAATCGTGAGCCACCATTATCTTGAAGCGTAACGGTTAGCGATGTCCCCTGTGCGGTAAAAATACCAAGCGAGTCCCACAGTGAACTATCGACTTCAAATTCGTCGGGAGCATCGTTGTACTGATTCTTTGAGATCACCGAAATCAAGTGATTCTCATCTCGGATTTCATAACGAGCTAACGGGTAATAGTAGCCCGTGGGATAAGTTACTCCCAATCGATAGGTGTTCCCCGGTACCAACCCCGTAAACGTCCAGGTTGCCGTCCCGGCATCGGCTGTGGTGCCTTGTTGGTAATCGCCCGAATAGCCAGCCGTACTGATGACATTCCACGTTCCCGTGGTTGAAAATCCGGGGTCGCCGTCGTCGATCACTTGCGAAGAAACGATATCGGTTGAAAAACCGAGGACATCATCAGGTCCATCGATGTCGACAAACATCGGATCGGTTTGCAAGCCGTGTTGATCGTACCCCAGTGAGAACATCCAATCGGGATGATCTGTCAGTTCGCGGCCCGCCCAAAGCCCCGCAATTCCAGCATCACCAAGCACGAACAAGTTGTAATCGCTTGCGAACCCTACCTGGGCATCTGCGGACACTGCGATCGCCGCGCCATCGTCCACGCGGATGATGTTTTCGGTGACTTCCGCGCCAACAGCGTTGGCAAGGTAGATCGCATTGCCGGCAGGTTGGTAGATGGTGTTGGATCGAATTTTCGACGAACTATCCGAACCGGTCAAATACACTCCAACCACGGCGTTTGCGTAGATGACGTTGGACTCAACGATCGGATAGTTTCGTCGATAGCTGCCGTTTGGTACGAAGACGACGCCCCGGTCGTTGCTGAAAATCTTATTGCCCGCAATCCGAGTGCCATAGGAATCAATCCCATAGATCCCATAGCCGTTTGCGTAGATCAAGTTTGATTCGACTGTTGGAAATCTGTAGAGTGAAAATCCGCGAGAATTGTCATAGACAATATTGTCACGGGCGATCGCTCCCTCCGAAAGACTGATTCCTGCGGCATTCCCAATCCGCTGTCCATAGACCTGGTTGCCGCTGACGATCGTGCTTGCCCCATAGGCCGAGATGCCGACGCTGGTGTTTGCGCTGACCTCGTTGCCGAAGATCTCTATACCGGCTGCCGGGTAATTCGTAGCGATCCCGCTGTTATTCGAAAAGACTCGGTTGTCGGAAACCGTCGATTGATCGCTTCGAAGATGAATGCCCGTTCCCGAGTTGTCGAAGATGGTGTTTCCCTGAATGACGATCTGGGAGCCTCCGTCACCCGTATAAATTCCACTGACGTTGCCAAAGATTCGGTTATCACGAATGGAGATGTTGTTACTAAGGGCGCTGGCGGAAGTCCAAATGCCAATATTTGCTCCCGTGATCTCCAGATGTTGAATGGTCACCGAATTGACCCCCATTAGGTCGAACGCATCGGCGCCGGAGTTCGTGTTGGCGCGATCAATCGTTGCGACTTTGTCAGCATCAGTCGGTCCGGTGATCAGGACACCCGAATCGGCACTGCCGATTCGAATGTTGTCGGTGAGCCGATAGTCACCACTGTCGACGTAGATGATGTCGCCGGGTTCCAAGTCATAGCCGAGGAGCACTGCCGCAATCGACGCCATCGGGACGTCCGGCGATTTCCCATGCGCCCGATCATCACCTGCTGCCGTCGTGTATTGGTTGTCCGAAAAATCGGTGTCGCCTGCGATGTTGACAAAGTACTCGTTTCCGGCGGGCACAATCGAGAACGCTCCCGAAAGTGCAGTTAACGATCCGCTCCGTATCCGCGCCTTAGCGCCGGCCGGGGCTGTTGCAAACGACTCTGGGATCGTCCAGTCAAATCGCCCGACGCCGATATGATCCAGTGAAACCGAGTCGGCAATCTCGGTCCAGGACGCTCCGCTGTCAGTCGAGATGTCGATGGACGCCATCCGGTCGGCCGATCCATTGGCGTTTTGTTCAAGAACTTCGATCGCAGCGAGTCCACCGGCATAGCCGTCAGCATTCTCGTAAATCTGAAGCAAGATTCCTTGATTGTCATCGCCAACAAGTACAGGAAACTCTTTGACGATCGCACGATTCGCGCCACCGGCTTGAGTGACAAGATTGATATTGCTTTCAACCGTATCGCCCTGCAACAAAATGTTAAAGGGAATGGTGCCGGCAACGGAGACAAAATGGAGTCGGACGGTGTAGTTGCCGGCAGGTATCGGCAAGGAGTACTTTGGAGTCGGTTGGCCATACCAGTAACTCGTGCGCCGATACGTCGTATAGATCTCGTCGGGAAGCGGGGTGGCAACAAGTGACAGGTCGATCGGCTCGGTCGCTGAAACCGCTTCACCATAGCTAACGTACTGGTCAGCACCGATTGTCCCAACACTTCCTCCACCTGCATTGATTCCGATTAGAGATCGATTCTCCGCCAATCCACTGGATCGAAACTCGATCGTTTCCGTGTCACCGACGGTCCATTTATTTAAGTTGGCCGGTGAGATAATTTGCAGCGTCTGTGAATTGCTTGCGGTTGCCTCTGATGTATTTCCGTACGCGCCGAGATTGATTCGATCCCCGTTGGGCGATGGCTCATTGAAAAACAGGTGCAGCGGATCGCCGGCGTCGATTCCGGGCGAGTCGCTGGCAAGATGAAAATCGTCATCGAAACTACTGTCGAATCCAATTTCATCAACACGAATCGCATCAGCGAAAGCCGCACGAGTTCCTCCCGATCTGGACAACGTCACCGTTAATGTTGTGCCTTGCGCTTCAAAGAAACCCAATGAGTCCCAGTCCGCACCGTCGGCAGCAAACTCATCAACCGGATCGCGGTACTGGTCTCTGCTCACTACAGAAATCAGCCGGTTCTCGTCACGGATCTCGTAGCGTGCAACCGGATAGTATGGCGGATTCGGATACGTTACCCCAACGCGATAGTGTTTGCCCGGAATCAATCCGGTGAACGTCCAAGTTGCCGTTCCGGAATCATTCAAGTCACCCTGCAAGTAGTCGTCGGAGAAACCCGCCGTGCTGTTAACCGTCCAGGTGCCATTCGTTTCAAACCCG
>JAGQPO010000926.1 GCA_020426665.1 Planctomycetales bacterium | reverse complement strand
TATGACCATTCGAGCGTCGCTAGTTTTAATGACTGCCCTGTTGGTGGCGGATGGGGCTTTTTCCCAGGAAGTGCCGCTGGTGTTCGATGTCGAAAATACCGGTGCGAAGTATCAAAAACCAGTCTTGCCCGATTTCGAAGATCTGGCGGTCGTTCGACCGCTGCCGGATCCCTTCGAATGGTCCGACCGAAGTGGTCGCTCGACGGACTTCGGTGACTGGAGCCGTCGCCGCAGCGAGATTAAAGCCGAGATTGAGCATTACGGCATTGGAGAAAAGCCGGGGCGTCCAAAAGATCTTTCTGCCAGCTACGCCGACGGGACGTTGACGGTGATCATCTCCCACAATAACGAAACAATGACGCTGACATCGCGCATCACGTTGCCAGAGGGTGACGGCCCATTCCCGGCGGTGATTGGCATCGGCCGCGGCAGTGGTAGTCTTCCACAGGACATTTTCGAAAGCCGCAAGATCGCGCGGATTGCATTTAATTTCACTCAGGTGATGGCCCACACCCAGAAACGCGGAAACGAGCCGATCAATCGGCTGTATCCAGACCTGACCTACATCGGAGCCTACAGTGCATGGTCATGGGGAGTCAGCCGCTTGATCGATGGACTGGAGCTGGTTCAAGATGATCTTCCGATCGACCTGAAACATCTTGCCGTCACCGGTTGCTCATTCGCTGGAAAAATGGCGTTGTTTGCCGGGGCGTTCGACGAACGAATCGCTTTAACGATTGCCCAGGAATCCGGCGGCGGAGGGGCTGCGGCGTGGCGCGTGTCGGAAACGCTGGGTAATGTCGAAACGCTTGGGAACACCAGCAGTGCGTGGTTTATCGAAGACATGTTTCGATTTTCAAACGCGGTTCCGAAGTTGCCGTACGACCATCACGAGTTGATGGCGATGATTGCGCCCCGCGCACTGTTGGTACTCGGCAATCCAGACTACGAATGGCTGGCCGATGAGTCAGGATACGTTTCTTGCCGCGCCGCGCATGAAGTCTGGAAAGCGTTTGGAATCGCGGACCGGTTTGGATTTTCGATTGTCGGCGGACATGGTCATTGCCAATTACCTGCCGGACAACGACCGGAAGTCGAAGCGTTCGTGGACAAGTTCCTTCTTGGCAAGAAGGATGTGGACACATCGGTTGCGATACATTCATTCGAGAATGTGGAATACAAGTATTGGTACGACGGATGGCTGACCGGAAAGTCGACGTTCCCGGAACCAGACGCGACAAATGTTGAATCCATGTTTTTCGAGGCGGAGCTGGCGGAGCATGGATCCGATTGGAATGTCATAGAAGACCCCAAGGCTTCCAATGGCCAGTACGTGACGGTGAAGCAGGGCGCCAACAGCACCAACGCCCCACCGTCGGGAAGCGATGGCGCTGTGCAGATTCCATTCACCGTCACACGGGCGTCAAAGTACTACCTGTTTGCGAGGGTGAAATGCCCATCGGCAGACGACGATTCGTTCTGGATCAAAATTGACAACGGGCGATTCGTTGCGGCTAACGGCTTGCGCACATCCGGCTGGGATTGGGTCTTGTTGACGAACATCAATCTGGAATCCGGTGACCACACCTTGTCGGTTGCCTATCGCGAAGACGGAGCCTTGTTGGACAAAATTGGGTTTACAACCTACGCCTTCGGACCGACCGATTTGGGACCGAAAGCTGCAAACGTTACTGAAAAAAGATGACGTGAGTCGTCAAGAAACGGATGAGCGGTCGATGGTGATACCTTGCAATTGTTGATTGCAGTGTTTGATACCGTGGATGCCAGCACCTAGCGATCGGTTTTTATCTCCAGCAGCTCGCCGGGGAAATCAGTGTAAATGCGTTCGACACCCAAGTTAAGCATTTGGGACATCATCTGACGGTCGTTGACCGTCCAAGCTCCCGGTTCCAATCCAGCCGCTTTGATCTTTTGGATTTTCTCCGGCGTGATACCGCTGTGATGGATCACCAACGACCGGAAATGATGCTCCGTAGCGATGCGAATGTCATCGTCAATGTCTGTATCGGCACCTCTGTCCCAAAAGACGGGTACCTTGGGAGCACTGCGTTTCACTTCGATCATCAACTGCAGGTTACCATCATTGAAACCTACCCACGGTTCTGCGTTCATTGATTCGATCAGCAACAAAGCATCTTTGACGCAATTCATCTTAGGTTGAATCGACACGCGTGTGCGATTTTGTTTCATGATCAATCGCAGAACGTCTTCCAGCAAAGGGACTTGGAGAGCCGGTGACTCGGCCAGCGTTTTACCATTGCGTCGCCGAAAATCCGTCGCGATATCAACTGCCTGCAATTCATCGTAGGTGCAATCGGATACATTCAGGTCTTTGTCACCGGTTCTGGCGGTTGTCGCGTCGTGGATGACAACCAGTTTGCCGTCTTTCGTTCGAAACAAATCCAATTCGATCCAGTCTGCTCCAAGCGAAATACCGCTTTTGAATGCTGGTAGCGAGTTTTCCGGGAAGTGTGCTGAATCGCCCCGATGGGCAGTAACGCCGTTGGACAAAAACGGCCTTGACGTTTCACCATCTTCGCCGTGGCCCTCGCTGTTCAGTAGGACGATTGCAGCGACTGTTAACAAAATGGCCCGCCAAAAATCGTTCGTTGTTTGCATCACATGCTGGTGGTAGTAGGAGATTTTTCCGGTGCCGCCATTTTCTTTCGTACAAACGCTCGCAGAACGCGTCATAGAAGCGTATCTGCAATACACCGTTGACGCGCCTCAATGAACGAAATTGACGAAATACTGCTGGAGAAAATTAAAAGTGGTGATATCGAAGCGTTTACCGCACTGGTTCGAGCCGTCGAACACAAAATGTTGTGTACATCCTATCGAATCCTTGGCCAACATTCAGATGCCGAGGAGGTCCGGCAATGCGTTCTGTTGAAGATTTGGGAAAAACCTGAAACCCTGCCTGCGGGTGATCGGTTTTGGGCCTGGCTGCATCGATGCGTCGTTAATGAATCGATCGCAAAACTCCGACGCATTCGACGAGAACAAGAGCGAAATGCCGGATTGTCGATTCGACCGGTCCAGCCAACCAGTGGGGCACATTGCTGCGAAGTCGATCAATTGCGAAAAGCCATGGACAAATTAACTCCGGAGCAACGGGCAATTTTATCCTTGAAGTTCGATAGCCAAATGACAGTTCGCCAGATCGGCCAAATCCTTGAACAGCCATTCACCACCGTCCAATCCAAGTTGAAAAAGGCAGTCGCTGAACTGCGAGCATTAATGACCACATCAGACCGCGATGAAGGGAAAACGTGATGCCGGGCGACATTCCAGATGAAGACATTCGGCGGCTTTTCCAAACCAGCCAACCTCAAGCAACAAACGTTGATGTTCAGCGGATGGTGACCCATGGCGCATTGAACCGAAGCGCCACGCGCACCTCGACAAAAGATAGTCAGTTCTTCCCCAAACCCAATAGGTTGATGATGACGATTCGAGCTGGATTGATTGCGGCGATTGCCGGATGTTTGATTTTTTTTGTGATCGGCCCTATTTCTGACAAAGGAAATGCCTTTGCGGAAGTGCAAGCCCAAGTTGAACGAGCTCGCACGGTCCAATACGTGATGACTTCGTACGACGGCGACTCGGTTGTACCGGATGCCGTTAGCTTGCCGCTGGAGAATCCCTCGATGGCCGATGCGATCACGCGATTACAGACAGGCTTGGATTCGGCTGGCGGTGACGTCGCCGAAACTATCAAGGCCCAACTAGACGTGTTTCGAGATCTGGACAAAGGAAAGGTTTTGTCAGTGCAGCGTGTCCGTATTTTGGGAAAACATTTGGAGCGAACCGATCAGTTGTTCCCCTATTTGACGCTAGAGTACTCGGATCCGACCTACACCGTCCGAAGTGCCCGCGACGGATTGATGGTTACGTTTAATCCCGCAAGAAAAGAAAAACAGGTTCTGACCCAGCAAGTGGTACACAATCGAAAGACCGGCGAGACGACGACCAGTGAGGTCAAGAAGATACCAACAACGGTCGATTTTTTCGCCAAGTTTCGCAGCATTCCGGCCGAAGCAACGGAGTCACTGCCAAAGACAACGATCGACGGAAAAGACGTCATCGGGTTTCGTAGTGTTGAAAAACATGGTGACGAGAGTTGGACTCGGACTTATTGGGTGAAGCCAGATTCAAAGCTGCCCGTAGAAATTGTCACGGAAGTGCGGAACGGTAATACTTTGCTGCAGCGTTGGATTCAGGATCACTTTGTTTTCGACGAAGAGTTAAGCGACGATTTGTTCAGCACGGAAACGCCTGAAGGATGGAAGTCGAAAAACACACAATTACACGGCTTCGCAAGGTAGGAGAGACGTTGCAACACGCGATTTTGATGAGTGCATGACGCGTTGATTCGAACAAACTGGTGGCGTAGACTTGATTGATCGCCAGCATCTTGCGAACTGAGTTTTGAGTCAACTTCAATGCACCCAGAGACCGACGTACGACAAGACGAAGCGCAGACTGCCCAGCGGCAAGACGAGTTTGTGCTGAAATTCGGACCGGTTGACCATGCACGAATTTGCCAGCTTGCGTCGA
>JAGQPO010000925.1 GCA_020426665.1 Planctomycetales bacterium | reverse complement strand
CGTCGCTGGGATGATTGGTCAAAACGACGCCAATCATACTTCCAAAAAACTGCCGGCGACGTGGCACGACAACTGGGATACCAGTGAATCAATCTGAATCTGAAACCGCATCCGAGCGGAACGTGAAACCAGCGACGAACTTTGTCGAGGGTTTGGTCAGCACAATCATCCCGGTTTTCAATCGGCCCGAAATGCTTGTTAAAGCCGTTACGAGCGTGTTGGAGCAAACCTATCGGCCGATCGAGGTCATCATTGCAGACGACGGCTCGACCGACACGACGGCGGAAGTCGCAAAACAACTGGTCGCCAGGCACAAAGGCATCGTGTTCTACGTCCGACACGAAAATGCCGGTCCGGGTCCGGCGAGAGAACTGGGTCGTAAACAGGCTCGCGGGGAATTCTTACAGTATCTTGACAGCGACGACCGGCTGTTGCCAAACAAGTTCACCGACCAGGTTCGCGTCCTTCGCAGCCATCCCGAGTGTGGTATTGCGTATGGCATCACGCGTCTTGTCACGGCAGATGGAAGGATCCTTGCCGATCCGTTTAAGTGGACGGGCCGGCAGATTGGAAGTTTGTTTCCAGGATTGCTGGTCGATCGATGGTGGTGCACCCACACGCCACTTTACCGGCGTCAATTGACGGACGTAATTGGACCGTGGTGTGACATGCGTTGGAGCCAGGACTGGGAATATGACAGCCGAATCGGTGCGCTAAAAACACAGTTGGTCACTTGCGGGTCCTACGTCAGCGAACACGTCCATCATGACGGAGAACGTCAGACGTCGTCGGCAGCGTGGTCGACCGATCCTGTTCGTCTGCGCAATCGACTGCGGTTGATGGAGGTACTCTGGGACGGAGCAACACACGCCGGAATCGATGAATCGGCTCCCGAACGGCAACATTTCGCCCGCTGGTGTTTCTCCATCGGACGCAACTGTGCCACCCAATCGTTGACACAGGAGGCCGAACGATGTTTCCAGCTTGCCGAATTGGCCGCCGGCCCGAACGGTCCCGGACGAAAAGGAGTCGCGTTCTATCGGACGCTGGTGCGGACGTTGGGCGGACGCCTGGCAAGCCAACTTGAAAACCTGGCCAAACTGGTCGGACGACGCCCCGGCGCATCAACGATGGAACAGTCTTTTGCCTCGTCGATGAACTCCACACCCTCCGATTCCAACTAATTCCCTGTCCCCAAACGAAAAATCTAGCTGCGGTCGCCAGAGCGTCTGATCGCAGTGTGATCAACGACTAATCCCTTATTTCAGGTTAGACGGAGCAATAATCCTTTACTGATGCGAGTTCTGGTCAACGCATTGTCGGTTACCAATCAGAGCGGCAGACACGTGTTGCTGGGACACTTGAACCAGTTGTCACGATTGTCCGCAGGTGATCACGAATTTGTCGTCTTGTATCATTCGACCAACCAGGACATCGTCTCACAGCGAGATGCATTCCATTGGATCGAGTGCCCCGATTCGACCGCGCGCTGGCACGGGCGAGCTTTGTGGGAGTATCGAAACCTGAATCGAATGTCCCGGCGGCACCAATGCGACCTGATCTTTACGCCGGCGGGTGTATCCGTTCCCGGTATCGAAACTCCCCAGGTCGTTTTCTGTCAGAATCCCTGGTGTCTTGTCCCCGGATTGCATCAATCAACGCAGGATAAAGTCAAAGCGGCGATTCAGCGGCGTGCCTACCGCCGAACGATGCGTGACGCGACGCTGATGGTTTTGAATTCAAACTATATGATGCAGGCCTATCGAGACAACGCAAACGACGACACTGCGAATTCCATCGTCGTCTATCAAGGCATCGCGGACGAAACGTGGGAGGCCGCCGATCGACTGGGAAAATCGATGATGGAACGAAATCATATTGTCAGCGTGTCCGCGATGGCGCCGCACAAGGGAGCCGATACACTTGTCCGAGCCGTGCGACTGGTACGTGACCGCGGAGTCGACGCAAAATTGACACTTGCCGGCGGATGGCCTGATCGTTCTTATCGGACATCGGTTGAACAACTTGTACGGGATCTGAAATTGGATGATCACGTCCACTTCAGCGGTTGGATTTCGGACCAGCAATTGCTCGAACTCTACTCGCGCGCCCACGTTTTTTGCTTGCTCAGCCGTTGTGAGTCGTTTGGAATTCCGGCGGTCGAAGCGCAAAGCTTTGGGACGCCGGCATTGGGAACAACCGCTTGTGCGATTCCGGAAATTGGTGGGGACGGTGGTTTGTACAGCGCCGTCGATGACGCCCGCGCGGCAGCCGAAAACCTGGTCTGCACACTTTCGGACGACGCCGTTTGGAGAGATTTAAGCGTCAAAGCAGTCCATAACGCCAATCGATTCCGCTGGGAAACCTGCAGCCAACCGTTGATGCAAATGTTCGATGTGGCGTCCGCCAAGTGAACCGCTTTCACGGCTTCGACTACTTGCGCGTCGTTGCGATGGCTGCCGTGATTTATGTCCATGGCTGCGACACCAATGCGACGGCCGAATCCGCGACGAAGTTATTGAGTTTTCCGGTGCCGTGTTTCCTGTTAATGAGTGCGTTCTTGACACAATGGAGTCTGTTTGACAAACGACCTTCCTATATTCACTTGATGCGCAAACGAATCACCAGGTTGGCGGTGCCGTTCTTGGCGTGGAGCGTCGTCTACTTATTGGTTCGATACGCAAAATCCGCTGCAACCGGCCAAAGTGTTGATTCATCGTTGATCGGATGTCTATTCTGGGGCGACGCGTCACATCAGTTGTACTTCATACCACTGCTGATTTACTGCCTCGCATTCTGGAGCCTTCCGATGCGTCTGGCTCCTAAACATACGACGACATTGGCATTGATTTGCGTGGCTGCAATTGTTGCGGCGCTGTATTTTGAGAAGACGCTCAATGACATGTTTCCAGCAAACCGATACTTCATCGCCAAAAACTTGGTCTGGTTCCCGATTGGAATGTTGTTGGCCATCGCGATCCGCCAAATGGACCAGTGGCGCCATCATTTCTTTTGGCCGGCGGGAATATCGGTTGTGCTGTTGTTGGTGACGCGTCAATGGAACGTATACGCATTGACCATCAGCCTGTTTCTTCTTGCGTGTTCCGTCAAAACGCCGCCGCAAAAATCATGGACGTACCTTTCCGAAATCAGTTTTGGGATCTACCTGGCCCACGTGCTGTTCATTGAAACCTTCCAGTTTGTGATTCCAAAGATCGGTCTGTCGGTCGCGTCGCTGGCGATAACAATCGGAGTTATCGTCGCTTCGTCGGTTGCGTCAGTCATCCTTTGCACGTTGCTGGACCGGTCGCCGAGGACGCGATGGAGCGTCCGATGAACGACGACGTAACGATTTCTGTGGTGATGGGTGTTTACAACGGCGAGCGTCAGTTGGACGCGACCATTGACAGCATCCTCGGACAAACGTTTGACGACTTTGAATTTATCATTGTCGACGACGGATCCACCGACAACAGCAACGACAAATTGATCGATCGGGCGCGGGAGGACCGCCGAATTCATGTTGTCCGACAACAAAACGGGGGATTAACATCGGCATTGATCACCGGCAGCAAACTGGCTCGCGGAACCTTTCTCGCCCGCCAAGATATCGGCGACGTGTCAAAGTCCACACGGTTTCAGCAACAGCTAGACTTCTTAAAGGGACATCCGGATGTCGTTGCAGTCAGTGGTGGCTATCGCAGGATCGGTCCCGAAGGGGAGTACCTGGGTGAGCAATGTCGCCACATGACGCCCCGACAAGTCACCGACAGTTTTCTGAGTGTTGGAACGGGCATTCCCCACACCGCCGCGATGATTCGCATGGATGCGTTTCGACGTGTGGGAGGATACCGAAAGCAGTTTCGATTTGCACAAGATTGCGACCATTGGTATCGCCTTTGTCGCCACGGCCTGTTGGCCGAAATCGACGACAGCTTGTTTGACTGGGGCATCGACGTGGGAGGCATCAGCGCATCGAACCTGTTTCGACAACAAAGATTGGCCCAGCTTGCCCGACAATCCTATGACGCTTGTTTGAAAGGCGACGACGACACGTCGGTTTTACAGCAAGCCAATTCGGTCAGCTGGGATGACAATTCGCCGGTTGCCCCCACCGACAAATCCGACACCGCCGCCGCGGCAGAATTATTCATCGGCAGCCAACTTTATTCGTTGGGCGATCTGCGCTGCCGGCATTACTTTCGACGGGCGATAAGCCGGCGGCCGTTCTGGGCGAAAGCCTGGGCAAAACTGATGTTGTCCTATTTGCCAAACCGTCGATTCTCTGAAAATGTCTGACGCGGTTTCAATTGTCATCCCAACGCTAGGTCGTGATACGGTTCTGACGGACACCATCGACTCGCTGCTTCAATTGCCCACGCGAGCCGCCGAAATTCTGGTGGTCGACCAGACACCACAGCATGCCGCCGAGACGACGCAACAACTGGCCCAGTGGAACGCGGAGGGAGCGATTCGTTGGATTCGTCTCGATCGCCCTTCGATTACGCGATCGATGAACCACGGGCTGCGCGAATCGAAATCGAAGCTCGTCTTGTTCCTTGATGATGACATCCGCCCGCGTGGTGACATCATTGCCGCGCACCGCCGAGTACACGAATCGACGCCGGGTCTTTGGGCCACCGTCGGGCAGGTGATCCAACCGTGGCAACACCCCGCCCCTCTGGACGCGCCTCGAAAATTGACCGGCTTGCGAGTCGATGAAGATTTTCCGTTTCATTCGACCCTCGACATGGACGTGCAAAACGTGATGGCAGGCAATTTGTGCGTGCGACGCGATTGCGCGATTTCGATCGAAGGCTTTGACGAGAATTTCCAGGGCTCGGCATATCGGTTCGAGACCGAATTCGCCAAACGTGTGATCGGAGCCGGCGGGCGAATTCGCTTCGTTGCCGACGCAGGCATTGACCACTTAAGGGTCGCAAGCGGTGGGACTCGCACGAGGGGAAATCACATGACCAGCGCATCGCCCCACCACGGAGTCGGCGATCACTATTACGCGCTGCTTCATTCCACCACGACGGCCGAAGCATACGCATACTGTTTTCGTCGCATGTTTCGTGAAGTTCGCACAAAATTTCACCTGACTCACCCCTGGTGGATTCCAGTCAAATTGGTCGGTGAGGCACGCGCACTGTTAGCCGCGCGACGGTTGGTTGCCGATCGTTCCAAGCATGACGCCCAATCCGGATTGTCAAACCTGATGGAGCAGATTGAATGAAACTCGCCTTCCTGACAACGCATCCGATTCAATACCAGGTTCCGGTCTTTCGGCATTTGGCGGCAACCGCCGGCGTCGAATTCCAAACTCTCTTTTGCACGATTCCAACGGCCAAACAACAGGGCGCGGAATTTGGAGTGGATTTCGAATGGGACATTCCGCTGCTGGACGGATACCAGTATCACGTGTTGAACAACGTTTCAAAAACTCCCGGGCTAATGCATTTCACCGGATGTGATACACCCGGTGTTTACGACTATTTGAAAGAACATCGATTCAACGCGGTCGCGATCAACGGATGGGTGGTCAAGAGTTGTGTTCAAACTGCTCGGGCATGCAAACGATTGGGAATACCATGCATCGTCCGCGGCGAAGCAAACAACCTGCGCAAACGCGCATGGTGGAAACGATTGATTCACCGTCGCTTCATGAAACTGTTCGATGCTTATTGCCCGATCGGCAAATCCAGCGAAGCGTTCTATCGGGAATTGGGGATCGGCAGCGAGCGTTTGTTCCTTGCTCCGTATTGCATCGAAAACGATCGAATTGCCGCGATCAGCCCACGTGACTTGGACAGCATCGTCAACGCCCGCGATCGATTCGGATTAGACCGCGATGCGGTTTGTTTTCTTTTCTGCGGAAAACTGATCGCAAAGAAGCAACCACTTGGATTGCTGCGCGCCGTCAAAGAGGCGATTTCTGTCGGCGGAAAATTTCAGGTGTTGGTTGTCGGTGACGGTGAATTACGAAGCGAATGTGAACACTATGTCGATTCACATCGTTTGCCCGTCAAATTTGCCGGCTTCTTGAATCAATCCGAAATCGGCCAAGCCTACAGCGCATCGGACGCGATGGTTTTGCCCTCGGACAATGGGGAAACATGGGGATTAGTCGTCAACGAAGCATTTGCTGCGGGGATTCCGGCTTTGGTAAGCGATCAAGTGGGCTGTCACGTGGATCTGATTGACCCGGACCGAACAGGATGGGTTCACCCGTTCGGCGACTGGGATCGCTTGGCTGTCCAAATGACCCAGGCATCAGCGGATCGAGATCGTTTGACGACGTTTGGCGAAAACGCACGACGGTTGATCCAAAGTTATCGGCCGATCGACGCCGCCGAAGGGATCTTGCGCGCCGCCAATTTTGCGATTCTTTCGAAAACAAAAAAATGATCCGAATCGGACTATTGGACACGACGGTTCCGGAAACGCCGAGCAGCATGGCGCGGTACCGTGACCAGCTGTTATCGGCCTATGCAAAACACGCCGGGGAACGGTTGCAAGCGGACGTGATCTACCTCGGCTGTAATGATCAGGCAATGTCAAAGGTGCCGCGCCGTTTCCGGACCTGGTACCGTCATTTACATATCTATCAAACGGCAAAACGCACGAACTTGGACCGTTTTGATGTCGTCCATTTGCTAGACGGCAGCTTCGGATACGTCGTCGATGCTGTGCGACATCCGCGCGTCTTGGTCACGGTTCACGACATCATTCCGCGGCTTCAGATGGATGACTATTTTGATGGCGCACCAACAGTCGGCAGGCCCGCGCGCTGGCTGATCCGTCGGGCCTTGCGGGGCGTCGGAAATGCTTCATTGGTCTGCGCGGACAGCCAAAGCACGGCCAACGATTTGCAACGCTACGGCTGTACACCCAACCTGGGCATTCGCGTGATTCCGTTGGCGGTAGAGCCCGACCTGTTTGACGATGCAGGAGCGTCTGCCACCAAACCGATGGTCCCTTGCGAAACGGTTC
>JAGQPO010000924.1 GCA_020426665.1 Planctomycetales bacterium | reverse complement strand
TGGTGCGTCAGGATCAAGAATTAGGATTCCAGCCGTAGCGAAAGTCGTCATGACTTTCGACGATTCCTGGTTCCCAGCGAAACGCTTGACGAGTTCCGCTACCCTAAAACTAGGCTTTGACGCACCACTAGTTTAATTCCATTTTCGGCGGAGCGTAACCAATTGAATGGTGTGTCGGTCGGACTTTTGGAGCGTTCGAAGTGGGTGTCGTCGCGGTGCCGCCGGGCGGATTGTCAAGGGCGACCAATTCCTCTCGAAGTCGTTCACGGGCCCGGGCGAGCCGACTCCGGACGGTCCCAAGGGGAACCGCCAAGCGTTCCGCTATTTCCTGGTAAGACAGATCATCGAACTCTCTGAGAGTCAGGATTTGCCGATGTCGGCTTTCGATTTTCGCGAGCGCCCGCTGCAGCAGGGAAATCCGCTCCAGTTGTTCCATCGGAAACTGCGGCTCCGTCCACTCGGGCGCCGACGACGTCGTACGGGCGCCGCACGATTCAAGGCTGACTTCGTTGCGAGATCGTCGACGACGGCTGGAACTGGTGTTCAGCGCAATCCGATAAATCCAGGAATAAAGCTGACTTTGGTGCTGAAAGTCGGGCAGGTGGACGAGCGCTTTGATGAAGGTTTCCTGGACAATTTCTTCGGCATCATGTTGGCAACCGACGTGCGAGCGGACTGCCGTCAGAAGGCGATCTTTGTACCGTTGGACGAACTCCACAAAGGCTTTTTCTTCGCCATGGAGCATCCGTTTGATCAGATTTTGTTCGTCCGATCGATTTAAATGTTGTGGTGTCGCTATACTATGAATGTTGGTCATGTTTCAGGTCCCGGCGGCGGGCGTGTAAAGTAGGCATGTTTTTTCGCCACCACTGACGCGGCGCCTTGGGCCGCTGTCCGCAGAAAAATCCGAAAGTTCGGAGCGAAAAATGTCCGGCCGTTGGCGAACCTTTCAGTCTCGTCGGAGTTGGAGATTCGAATTTGCCCGAAACATCCACAACAGAGTTGGTTCATCAGTCGCTCGCGGGAGATCATGCGGCGGCCGATCGTCTGATTCAGCAGGTTTACGATCGACTTCATTCGCTTGCCGATAAGCTGTTGCAACACGAGTCACCCGCCCACACCTTGCAGCCTTCGGCGTTGGTCAACGAAGCCTATTTAAGGATGGTCGATCAGAAACAGGTCGACTGGAAAGGCACCACTCACTTCTACGCCGTCAGCGCGCGGATGATGCGGCGGATTTTGGTGGACCACGCGCGAGGCAAGAAACGCGACAAGCGTGGCGGAGGCGCTGAACGTATTGGGTTGACCGAAGACTTGTGTGTGACAGATCGCCGTGATGAGGACGTCTTAGCCGTCGACGAAGCCATCAAAAAACTTGCCGCGTTGGAACCCAGGCAAGCCCAGGTCGTCGAACTGCGGTTCTTTGGCGGAATGTCCGTTGCACAAGTCGCCGAGACCCTTGGAGTTTCCAAACGCACGGTCGAGGCCGATTGGACCGTGCTGCGGGCATGGCTGCGACGCGAACTGTCGGGATCACTGACGACATGACCCCGGAAGAATTCCAGCAGGCGCAACAACTGTTTCTAGCCGCCATCGAGTTGCCCCAGGATCAAAGAGGGGATTTTTTAAAGCGCAACGCGGCTTCGGAAACGGTTCGCGACGAAGCGTCATCGCTGTTGAGTTACCACGATACCGAGACGATGTTGCCTTCCCCGTTGAACAAAGACGTCTCGTCCGGTCTGGACGAAACGGTCGAGTTCGAAAGCGGCCGGCCATCGCCGGTCGGGGTGCCGTCTCAAGAGCCCGCGTCACTGGTCGGGTTGCTGGACATCGACGCATCAAATTCAATCTCCGAGCGATTCGCAAAATCGACGAACCTGCTGTTGCGCAGTCGCTTGATTGTCGCGACGTTTGTTTTGAGCGGAATGCTGATTGCCGTGACGGTGGTTGCTGCGATCTTTGGCGAGTTGGTTTTGATTCGGCTCGCAGTACGTGGTGTCACCCTGTTATCCCTTGCCGTCTGTTGTTGGTTCCTGTTCAACTTTTTCAATATTCGGCAACAGTGGCTACGTTTGATCGAGGTGGTGATCATCGCAATCCCGTTGCTGGACTTAAGTTTGATTCAGTGGTTTGAGTCATCCAAAATGCTTGCCGACGGCGAGGGCGCGAAAATCGAGGAACTACGGGCGATCATCTTTTCTGCCGTCTCCGTCTACATCGCTGTCTATGGGATGTTCATTCCGTCCAATTGGCGACGAACCGCGGTGGTCACCGGACTGATTGCATTGTTACCTTCGATCATTTCGGTCACGCACCAGTCTCTCTACCAGTATCCACAGGAAGTCCAGTGGATGCACTTTGCCAACCCCACGCTGACCGCCACGATGGCCGTCGTCGCGACCATCGGTGCCGGCATCGTTCACCGGGTTCGCCGCGAAGCGGAGTCGGCGAAATACTATGGCCAATACCGGTTGATCAAAGAGATCGGTCGTGGGGGAATGGGAATCGTATACCTGGGCAAACATCAAATGCTGAAACGACCCGCCGCGATCAAGTTGATCCATGCGAACTCGGCGGGCAGTCCCCAGGCGATCGCGCAGTTTGAAAAAGAAGTCCAGGCGACGGCAACGCTGTCGCATTGGAACACCGTGCAAATCTATGATTATGGAACCACGGACGAGGGTGATTTTTATTGCGTCATGGAGTACTTGCGCGGCGAAACGCTGCAACAGCGACTCAAGGGTCGCAATGCACCAGATTCTCAGGCTTCCTTGCGCATTATTGTTCAGCTTTGTGACGGACTCGAAGAAGCTCATCACAAAGGATTGGTGCACCGGGACATCAAACCGGCAAACATTTTTTTGGCTGAAGTCGGCGGCTTCCCTGATGTTGTCAAATTGTTGGATTTTGGTTTGGTTGTCACGAAAGAAGAAACGCAAGGGGAGGATCGTGCGTTGGTCGGTGGTACCCCGTCGTACATGTCGCCTGAACAAATCCGTGGGGAACCATTGGACGGCCGAAGTGATATCTACGCGATCGGCTGTGTTCTGTTCGAATGTCTGACAGGATCACCGCCGTTTCAGTCGTATTTGGTCTCGCAGTTGTTGTCTGACCATCTGTTTCACATGCCGCGTTTTGACAGACTGCCCGATGACGAACCCGGCGCGAGAACGATCGTCCAGCGGTGTCTTGCCAAGGATCGCGATGGCCGTTTTGAAAATGTCAGCGAACTGCGTTCGGCGTGCCGCCGGATTATAGCGGGCAACCAATAGACCATCACAACCCGAAGCGTGAGCGGGGGGCCATCACAACATGATGCGTGAGATTTTGAAGTTGCGCTTTTTGATAGCCCAGCGGGCGAAACATAGCCTGCCGAGGTCGTAAGGCCTCGGAAAACGAGACACTTGGAGCGATAGCCCGGCGGGCGACACAACGCA
>JAGQPO010000923.1 GCA_020426665.1 Planctomycetales bacterium | reverse complement strand
AGATGCACTTTACCGAACGCTCACGTTTTCTCGCAATCGAACGATCGTCTCGTCGATCAGTGAAGCGGAGATTAACGCGTCATCACTCGGCGAACCAGTTCGAATTCGCGACCCCATTTTCTCCAACGCCAGTTGAGATGCAATTGCAGTCGGTTTGTCCATGTCCGATCAATCATTGCAACTCTCATACCCTAAAACTCCGGCACCGTTTCGCTGTCTCGGATTGGCGGGATTCGCTAGCGATTTGCCAATCCCTGCCGCGTGAGCCTTTTTGCACCTCCTGTGCATCAATTGACTATTGGTGTGCGAAAAAGATCGGCTCATGTTTCGACGCGGGCAGCGCCTCTGTGCCAACATGTGCGAGTTTGCCAGAACAGTACCCGACCGGCTAGTCGACCGTGCGAACTCCAGGGTGGTCACAGCCATGCTTTGCTGCGAAATTGTTTCAATGGAAGTAACAAACGCCGTTCAATGGCGGCAGATAAAACTGATGTTTCACGATAACGGAGACTTCGATATTCTTTTTATGTTTTACCTGTGTCAGACAATTGCTTTATCCAGATTAAATTTTAGGGTCGGCAGCGTAGCGGAAGTCGTCAAGAATTTCGTGAATTGCCGGATGAATCGAAACGCTTGACGAGTTCCGCTACCCCGAACTCAAACGTTGACGGAATACTTTTAAAGGATTGAACAATGCGAAAGCTATCTGTTGCTGTTTGTCTTATTACGATCGTGCTGGGAGGTTTCCTGGTGGCCGGCGTTCAAGCCGAGGACAAAGGAGAAGCAAAACAGCCGATTGTCACGACAAGGGTTTACAAAGTCGGCGACTTGCCTGTGTTTACACAGACCAAAGATTACGCCCCAGAAATGCTGATGGCGTTGATTCAAAAAACAGTTTCCCCAAAGGATTGGGAGACGAAAGGAGGCACTTCAACAATCGCTCCCTACCCACAAAATGTGTCTCTGATCATTTCAACGACACCCAAGAATCACGACAAAATTGTCAAGCTGCTGGAACGCTTCAGAGATTCAAAGTAAACAGACTCGGTTTCGTGTGAACCGATACTCTGAGAGAAGTTCCCAAGCGAACTCGAAGCGTGGCGAATTTCGACTCAAGCGGAACGAATGATGCGAAATCCTAACTTGGCAGATCTCAACACTCCATAAATCGTCTACGGCCCGCCCACGCTGAATTTAAGTCAATCCGCCGTCCATCGTGCCATCGCAACAGAATCTGCCTGGACAATACGCGGCGAGGTACTCAGTATTTAGTCGAAGGGTCACTCGCGGGAAACGATTCCATGACGCCTTCGTCAATTGCATCGACAATCCCATGTTTCGGGTCAAACGGTTCGCGCTTTGCGTCCTTTTCGTTCTCTAATAAGCCAATGGCCAAGTTTGCGGCGTCGCTGACACGATTGAGAACTTCCTGATAGCTCTCCGGAGGCGGTTGATCGGCAAATTGTTCCGCGCGATTCTTCAATGTTGTTGAATCGTGGCTCTCTGCACAACGCTGGAGACGATTGCAAACATCGTTCCACTCTTGATTGATCCATCGATCTGACATCGTAGTTCTCCTTACTGATCGAATTCAATTTTTCAAATGTCAATGATTGTTCATCGATTGTTAGACTTTCCCAGCAATTCGCATGCCGAAAGCCGGATTTGCAAATTCAAATGAACTGCCGTTTTCCAGTGATGTGATTCACGTCGCGTGAGAACATAGTGAAAGTCAGCGAAGACAAACCACGAAATGAAACCAAAAAAGAGGCGAAGAGCTTATGTTCGTACCGATCAATCTGTATCCGATTCGAACAACTACCGTCAGGAGTTTCTTGTCTTCATCACCCGTTGATGATTTTCAATCACTTTATGTTTTCGCATTGGGGTATCAGTCTCCGAACGTTCATCGCTCTAGAATTGTTGATCACCGAATCACGTGACGGCGATGCAGTTGACAAACGACTTGAGCGACGAGCCCCACAATCGCGGTAGCGATTCATGCAATGTTGGTAACGCTGTCTGCAAGGTAGCGATTGACTCTCAAGTGACTCAGCGAATTAGATTTGACCGCAGGTTGCCCAGTGGAATTACGCTGCGATCCGCAAACGCCGAAGCGTTGGTTTTTGAAGTCCTAAACAAGCCAACCAGTCAGCTTGGTCCGAATTCAGTGCCGATCCCTACTCCGCCAAGACCCGTTTTCAGTGCTGGTTTCCAGACAAGTATCGGGTGCGTAGACCGTTCGTCGGTAACCGAGTCTTCGGAGTTGATGTTGGGATTGAGACCGCTATTTCGTTCTCCGGAACGCAAGCCTAGTGCTTCGTCAACCTTTGGTATTAGGGTTGGGACCGTAGCGGGTGAGCGTTCGGTAAAGTGCATCT
>JAGQPO010000922.1 GCA_020426665.1 Planctomycetales bacterium | reverse complement strand
AGTGTCCGCCCCCAGAATAGAGTTGAATGAATCTGACGCCTCGTTCGACCAGTCTTCTTGCCACCAGACAATTGCGTCCGAATTCGTCGGTCGGTTGCTTGCCAACGCCATAGTTTTCCAGCGTCGCCTTCGACTCTTGCGCCAGATCAACCGACTCGGGAGTTGCCGATTGCATCCGAAACGCCAACTCATAGCTCTTGATACGTGCCGCCAGCTCCTCCCCTCCCGCCCGCGCAGAGAGATGTTGTTGATTGAGCCGTCCCAATAAATCCAACTGTTCGCGTTGCTGGGCGATACTGATTTCAGCAGGCCCCTTCAAATCCAGTATCGGCTCGCCGACCGGGCGAAACAATGTACCGGCATAATTTGCCGGCATGAATCCGCTGGACCAATTGGGTTGGCCGCTAAGGGGTCCGCCCCGTTTATCCAGGATGACGACGTAGCCCGGCAAACTTTCGTTCTCGCTGCCGAGCCCATAAACACACCAACTGCCCAGCGACGGCCGACCGATCAACGTCTTGCCGGTATTCATTGCGACAAGCGCCGAACCATGCGCATGACTGTCGGTATGGCAAGAATTGATCACACACAATTTGTCGGCGTGCCGGCGCACCTGGGGAAAGTAATCCGAAATCATCAGACCACTTTCACCACCGGGCCGAAACGGTCGCCATTCCGGTGTCAAATAACCAACTTTTCGCCCCCCGGAATTGATGTACGTCTTGTCCGCCGGCAATGTCTTTCCGGCATACTTTTTCAGCAGTGGTTTGTGATCAAACGTGTCAACCTGGGAAGGCGCCCCGTTCATCATTAGAAAAATGCATGACTTCGCTCCGCGTCGACCGGGTAGCGTGCTCCATGGTTTTGCCTGGGCATTCGGCTGGTCCGCACGCGCAACGCGGTCAAAGAATCCGTCGCCCCCTAATAAGCCCGAAAGAGCAAGTCCGGCAAATCCGTTTCCCATCTGCCAAACGAACTCGCGACGTGACCGACCGCAGGGGAACAATCGTTGATGTGACATCATTAGCTTTTAGTCGACGTATAGAAATTCGTTTGAATTGAACAGCACATGCACCAGCGATGCCAATGCATGCACGTCGGAATCCAGCTGGGCGCTTTCGACTTCTCGATCCGCCAGGCCGATACCGTATCGTTGCGAAAGCTGTGTTTCGATCTCGCAAAGTTTGTCTTCCGGCAATTCGTCTGGATAGACAATCAACTCCGCGATGTATCCGTTCCAGTACTCACCATCGATGTTTCCTTGCTGTCCAATCACCCACGATGTCGTCAAATTTCGCGGGGGCAGCGGACCACCGTCGAAGACCGAACGTCCATTGATTCGCACGTTCGAATGCCCCTGGCCGTTACTGGCGCACAGGATGAAAGGTTCGCGACCGAAATCAGACGCGTCAGGAATCAATCTCGCGTCACTCAGTCGGACACTATTCCGGGCAGTAAGCCCCAAAAATAAACTGGTGGTCGAATTTCCCGCCGATCCGTTCCAATTGGAGATTAACTCGCGATGGCCCGCCGCCGGGTCACTACCGCCGACAAAGTCAGATGCAACCGCAATGAATGTAAAAGTCTGGCCGCTTAACAACGAACCCGACAGATTCATGAAACGCTGGTTCCCATCAAAACGAATCGCCGGCTGACCCAAAAAGAGTGAAGCGTCAACGGTAGGACGATGTGTCGGCGTGGGTTGGTAGGCATCATGACCATGCGATGAGATGTCTTTCCATTGTTGAACGCATCCCGATTCATCTAACGAGACGCCTTGATCCGCCCGCAGCCGCAACACCGGAATCAAACCGTCGGAAACCGTTTTGTTCTCGGACTCAGAAGACGTCGTCTTCGATTCCATTTCGCGTTTCGCACGTTCGTCTTCGATGCGTGCTTGTTGCCTGTCGATGTGTTTGAGGGCAAGTGGCAATTCGTGTTCCGTTGGCGCCCGACGATAAACGTGCGACCAAATCGCCTTGATTCGCTCGGTCGGTGATTCGTATTGTTGGGCGACCGTCGCAGCAAGGAGCCGACTTCGGTCATGAACAAACGGATTGTTCAGCATCGCCAACGCTTGAGTGGGCACGGTCGTCTGGTCACGTTGACCACAGGACTGCGTCGAGTCACACCGATCAAACGTGGTCATCATCGGCGGCAACAGCCCACGTTTGGCGTACAGATACAAGCTTCGACGTCGCTGCTGGTCCTCGGGTGAAGGAATCCAAGCCGTGTCTTTTCGAGAGAGACCTTCGAGTGCCTCCTTGCTGATGGTCGTCCGAAAGCCGACTCCGTCGGTT
>JAGQPO010000921.1 GCA_020426665.1 Planctomycetales bacterium | reverse complement strand
AAATCCGGTCAAGATTTTTCCCAGCCGGAAAACTGTGCCAAGACCGGCATTGGTCGGAAATCGATATATTAATGTTTTCTGGCATCGAACATTTTGGCCACGATAGCGACGCCTGAGGAACATCGTCATGAAAGACGGCGAGGTAGAGCGGACGTCGACAGCCGACGTTTCTCATATCGGCCCATACGTCATCGAATCCGAAATCGGGCGAGGTGCGCATGGCGTCGTTTACCAGGCGCGGCATTCGCAGATACCCGAGCGGATTGTTGCTTTAAAGGTTGTCCGGAATCGCGGGCAGATGGATCGCTTGCTATTGGAACCGGAGTTGCTTTCCCAACTCGATCATTCGAGCATTGTTAAGGTTCTTGACTATTTCACCGATAACAACTGCTTAGTTATCGCGCTGGAATACATTGACGGAGAGGACTTGCAGACTTATTGGATGAGACGAAATCGGCTCTCGTCCAATCAGGTCTGGGAGTTTCTTTTGCAGATGTCGTCGGCACTGCAGCATTCCCATGCTGCCGGAATTCTCCATCGGGACATCAAGTTCAGCAATGTGATTGTCGAACACGATAACGACCGCCAACGCTTTGTCCTGACAGATTTCGGCATCAGCCGGCTTGCTCAGGGGATTCAGTCTGTGCAAGAGAAAGGCGGCACGTATCAATTCATGGCGCCGGAACAGTTGCGCGGTCGACCGGTCGAACAGTCGGACCTATGGTCACTTGGGGTGATGGCGTATGCGTTGGTTTGTGGAAAGCTCCCGTTCACCGGTCAAACTGTCGAATCACTATCGGAGCAAATCCTGTTTGCCGTTCCGCCGCCACCGGGTAGTCGTGTCAATGGATCGATCGACGAACAACTTGAAAATGTTATCCTCTCCCTTCTTGAAAAACCGCTCGCCAGTCGGATTGAATCGGCTTCGCGATTGTTCGAAATATCATCGGCCGCGCTCAGAAACCGGTATCAACCGTCCGGTTCGACGGGGTCAATCGAGTCACGAACTGGGGCAACGGCCAATACGTTTGATCAACGAATTCGTCGTGGGATCCGATGGAACACGGCAGCTTTCTGGGTGATGGCAATACTGCTGATGGTTCCGTTCGGCCCTGTCGTGGGCGCACTTGCTTTGGCAGGTGTTCTATGCTTTTTAATTGGTCAATCTGCTAACGTTCCATTCAAACGCTGGACGACAACGACCGCTTCGTTTGTTCTCTTAGCCCTAGCGTTCTTCCTGCAATCCTCTCCGCTGTTGCCACCCCCCCTAGGCTCTCCCTTTGAGCAGTTCGGCAAAGCATTGTCGATGCAAATGCAGATGGTCTTGTTTTCCGGCCTGGTTGTATACAACTTAAGCATTGGCCCGCTGGCTGTGCACTTCTTCACGAGATCTCGAAAACTGCGGCGGGAAATATCTCTTCGAGTATCTCTGAGGGAAGGTTTTGGTTCTCGCCAGGCGTACGTTGGTCATTTGGACTTGCTCATTGAAGCGTTCCCTGATGATTCCTATCTGCAACAGAAATACGTTGAAGCCCTGCTATCACATCACCGGTATTCCGACGCCGCCGCCGAAGCCTTGTTGATACTTGAAGAGGATCCATACGATTTTGCGGCGAATCTGCTTTTGGCCCACTGCTATCTGGAAAGCGCCGCCCATTTGCAATGCGCGGCGATTTGTGATCAATACCTTGCGATTAGCGGGCACTGCTTTGAATTCCACGAGCTTCGCACACGGTGCAATAGCGCCGCCGCTATCGCAGGGGAGTTGTCATGAGATACGCGGTCAAATTTGGACGACCCTCTTTTCGGTTGAGCTTTGGGCGTCAACTTCAATTCCTTGGGAAGGGGGATGTTCACCTGGAGCAAACCGGGCTGCTTCTCAGCGGAGACCTTTTGCAATTCAAGTTGCCGTTCATCGACAGGATCTACCACCCATTAATCGCTCAGCACGCAACACGGACGTTCCCCTATTCAACGATTTTGAGACACCGAAGGTATTCCGTTTGGCCGGCGATCTTGTTCAAAGCCACGCTTTTGGTTCTTTCCCTCCTGGTTGGCGGTGCAGCTTGTTTCGCTCTACTCAATGGCAGCCTGGACCAAGACAAGCGGTGGTTGCTTGGCATTACGATAGGCGTGTCCCTAATTCACGCCCTGGTCGTCTTGGCGTTTCCACTTCGCCGTTTTCATCAACTCATTCTGCGTCGCGTCGACGGTCGAAAAGTCAGAGTCGTGTTCAGCTTTCGCAAGTGGGGCGACAGCAATGAGTTCACGAACAAGGTTGCAGACACCTTGTCGGAGATCGCATCACTGCGAACAACGTCCAGAACCGAGACGACGTCAGACGCGCGTCTATCGCCGGAAACGAGCTTGGGTGTTAGGGGAAGATCGATGCGTTTGTCACTGATGCGTGATCTGGCATCAGAGGCAGCCTCCTGGTTTGTCGCCGGCCTACTGCTCAGCCTGCTCGTGACTTGGTTGGCGCAGACACGTATTGGGACAGAATGGAGGGGGCAATCGGCCATCTTGCAGGACGCTTGGGACACTTTCTTATCTCCTGGCAGAAACTTGCATGGTGCTTTCTTTCCTTTTCCCAGCGATCCTAAACAACTGGCAGATTTTTCGATCAGTCCAGAGAAGGCTCCGATGTGTTCCGTGATCGCGTTTTGGGCCATCGTGAGTGCGCTGGCCGGCGCTATTGCCAGTTCCGCAAAACCGCATCACTCACGTAGTCGATCGACCAACCCGATCCGGAGGGTGATCGAAGCTGCATTGAAATGGACGGCGAGTCGACTCGATCAACCTCAACAGAAGTGGGCGTTTGCAAAGTGGGCAATCGTGCTGGTGCTGACTCTTGTCGCAGCGTTGATGGGCCGGTCGGTGATCTTTCAACACGCCAATGAGATTCGCACCGAGTCGAATCAAGGGCCTCGTCCGCGCCCGTTTAATCCGTTCTATTTCAACTCGTCAACCAACGTTCAGCGCGACCCAAATGCCGTCAAAATGGAACGGGTCAATCAACTGATCAAAGAGGGAATTGAACTGGATCGAAATCGAAAACACTATCCGGCTCAGCAGAAGTACGAACAAGCCCTCGGTGTCTTGTTGCAATTTCGGCCGCGAGTGCACCGCGATGTCGCACAAATTCACAACATGTGGGCACGCAGCTTAAGCCTGCATGGCTGGTATTCTCGGTCAGCGGAACACTACCGCCTGGCAATTCCGATTTTGGTCGCAGTGGGCCTGGACGACTCCGAACAATCAGCAATGGTACGGAATAACTATGCACAGGTGCTCGAAGAGCTGGGTGAACTGGAGAAAGCAGAAGATCAATATCAGCAAGCCATTGAACTGTCCGTCCAACGCGGACGACGGCGAAAACCGGAAACTGCGGTGGTGTACCTCAACCTTGCAAACTTCTATGACAAACAGGGCAAGCACTGGCAGGCGCGCGCCCAACATGATCTCGCCATTCGAGGCTTGGTGAGCCAGCCGCCAGGAAGCTGGGATGCGGAAAAGTCGAAGTGTTTGATCGCCTCATCAACCAATCTTTTGGCATTACACCGGTGGGGTGAAGCATTTGGGCATGCCGATACGGCTTTTGAAATCAGCGACCGACTTCCCCTCATTGATGGTGTACTAACCGGGGTGAACGCGTCAATCATCATCAGGGTCGTCGCGATGCGTTGTTTCTTTTTACTCATTCTGTTTTCCATCGCGTTGCCCATCGCCTGGCATGCGACGCGCCGGGGATACTCGTTGCCGATTTGGCTGCTCAGCAATTGCATCTCGGTCTTTCCTCTGACGAATCTGGCCGTGCTCGCATCAGTACCCCATCGAAGTCGCAGGCAGAGAAGACAAGACCTCCGATCAAAACTCAGCAAGACGATGGGCGTAGCGATCAAAAGTGCGAATCCACCGAGCCATCCGCCGTCGCCGCCATCGGAAACCACTGGTGATGCGACGACAACGTAAAAGGGTCTAGCGACTTAGTTTGACCTGCCGGTACGCTTCTGCGGCCCACATACGGACC
>JAGQPO010000920.1 GCA_020426665.1 Planctomycetales bacterium | reverse complement strand
GATGCGTGGTCGGCCGCCGCGACGGTGCCGGCACTTGCCGGGTTGTTCATGTCGCAGTCTCCGCCGCCTCCACCACCGCCGGCATAAGGCGGTCGTCGGAGATCGAGTAGGCGCCGGTGAGGTTGGACGGTGACTGGGGGTGGACGCGTGTGACAACATGGTTCACGATATGCCGTGTCACATGACGCGGCATGGGTCGAAACACGGGAGTTGATGGAACACGTGATTAAACCAGAGCAAAAGTCCGAGCCGCTTTCCGGATTCACCGGCGGGACGGAGTGGATGGTCGACGCTTCGGGGTGCGACCGGTCGGCATTGGTCGATTTGCAATTGGTCCGTTCGATATGTGATCGCGTCGTCGCAGATCTTGGTTTGTCGGTCGTTGGCGACCCGGTTTGCCACGTTTTCCCCGGACCCGGTGGTGTGACTGCGTTGTACTTGCTAAGTGAATCACACTTGGCGTGTCACACCTATCCCGAGCACGCGTTTGCGACATTCAATTTGTACTGTTGTCGACGAAGACCGGCGTGGCCGTGGCGTGATGAATTGACACGGTGTTTGGGCTCTCGCGATGTCGTGGTGCGTGAGTTGCATCGCGACGTTCGAACCGAGGCAATGGAGGCGATACGGTGAAGCGGCTCAAGACAAATTGTCCATCCTGTGGCGGTCCGGTCGAATTTCAGACCGGCTCGGCGCTCGTGACAATTTGCGAGTTTTGCCACACGGCGGTTGGCCGAGCCGATCGGGAAGTCAAGGACTTCGGCAAAGTCGCCGAGGTCGGGGACCCGGCGTCCGGGTTGGCTCGCGGCGTTACCGGAAAATGGAAGGGAAAACATTTCACGATCACGGGCAGAGTTCGCTATCGACATTCCGGAGGCGGGGCGTGGGACGAATGGTATTTGTCGTTCCCCGGTGATCGATGGGGATGGTTGGCCGAGGCGCAGGGCAAATTCTCGTTGACGATGCAACGGAGGATGTCGAAGGATTCGCGCTTACCCGATTACGACAGTGTCCAGCTTGAACAATCCATTACGCTCAAGGGCGTGGAGTTAACGGTTCGCGAAAAAGGTGTCGCCGTCGCCGAAGGTGCCGAGGGGGAATTGCCGTGGGAGTTTCATCCCGGCTCCGACCACTTGTATGTCGATTTGTTTGGCGCCGATAAAGCGGTTGCGACGTTCGAATATGGCGATGGTTCCGCGGATGCCCAGCAGGCGGCTTACTTGGGCAGCGAGGTGACGCTCGAGGAGTTGGGCGTTGATTTGTCAACGTTGGATCCCGATGCGGGGACGAAACGAATCGATTCGCTGCAATTAAATTGTCCGCATTGCGGCGGCGCGTTGGCCTTGCGTGCGCCCGACGAATCCTTGCGGGTTGCGTGTCCCAATTGCACTTCGGTGTCGGATGCCAAGGACGGGAAGTTGTCGCTGTTCCAGACGTTGCACCAAAAGAAGATCAAGCCCTTGATTCCGCTGGGAAGTGTGGGCGATTTTGGTGACGTAAAGTACACAGTGATCGGATTCATGGAACGATACGCGACCTACGAGGGGCGCGATTATCCGTGGACGGAGTACCTGTTGTACAACCGTGAAACGGGATTTCGATGGCTGGTCAACAATTCCAGCCACTGGTCGTTGGTCGGACCGGTCGACAAACCGCCCGGTTCGGTAGGTGACGAAATCACCTACGACGGCGATACCTTTAAAATTTACGATCGTGGCACAGCGTATGTCCGTTATGTACTGGGCGAGTTCTACTGGAAAGTGACGGTCGGTGAAAACGTTGCAACGTCGGACTATATCTGCCCGCCGCGAATGCTATCGTACGAACGCAGCGGTTGGGGCAAGTCACAGGAGGTAACCATTTCCGAAGGGCACTACATTTTGCCCGAGGAGATTGAAGAAAAGTTTGGCATCACCGGATTGCCGCGTCCCTGGGGCGTCGGCGTGATTCAGCCGCGGCCGACTCCGGGCGCCAAGTTTTGGCTGACATGGGTCGGGTTTTTCTTCTATCTACTGTTTGCCTATGCGGTGATTGGTGCGGGCAAGGCCGACGGTTGGCTGTTCTTTTATGCCGCGATCGGCGTTTCGGTGATCCCGGTGGTTGTGATGTTTTATTTGCACAACTTTGAAGTCCGGCGTTGGCGAGAGAGCGATTTCAGTCCTTATGCGTCATCGGATGATTAAGTGAAAAACACAGTTTTAGTCGTGTATCTGGTCGTCGGTTTTGTGATCTGTGGATGGTTTACCGCCGCAGCCGCGCTGGGTTGGAAGGCTCCCAATTTTGGGATCGCCAAGGCAATCACCAGTGGCGGAAGCGGCAGCAGCCGCGGTGGATACTATGGCGGTCGTTCGTACGGTGGTTCATGGGGCGGAGGAAAATAGCATGGAGATGACTTCAATGAAAACTTTCGATTTTGCGATGCCGTTGGCACAGGAATTGGCAGCTACGCCGACTCAAATGTTAGGTGCTCACCTGATCGCGGCGGTCATATTCTCGCTGGTCGGGATTGTCGTGTTTGGGTTGTGTTTGTTGTTGATGGAGAAAATCACGCCGTTTTCGATCATTAAAGAGATCGGAGAAGAGCACAACCAGGCGCTCGGGACCATTGTCGGTGCGATCGTGTTGGGGATCTCAATCATTATTGCTGCAGCCATTCTGGGATGATCGACCGCGCGCCGAACTACCTGCTCTATTTGAACGTCTTGGTCATCGCGACTTGCGGTTTGATTTATGAGCTTTTGGCCGGCACGTTGGCGAGTTATTTGTTGGGCGACAGTGTCACCCAGTTCTCGCTAGTCATCGGAGTTTACCTATCGGCGCTCGGCGTCGGGTCGTGGTTGTCGCGTTATGTCGAGCGGGGTGTCGCTCGTACTTTTATCGAGATCGAAATCGGATTGGCGTTATTGGGTGGTCTGTCCGCTCCGATTCTGTTTATTGCTTTTGCGCAGATCACTTGGTTTCGGATCGCGCTGTTCGGCAGCGTGTTTGCGATCGGCATCCTGGTCGGTTTGGAGCTGCCGCTGCTGATGCGGATTTTGCGAGACCATTTGGATTTCCGCGAACTCGTCGCCCGAGTGTTGACGTTCGATTACATCGGTGCGCTATTGGCGTCGGTGTTGTTTCCGATCTTGCTGGTGCCGCGTCTGGGTTTGGTCCGGACTTCGTTGATGTTCGGAATCCTGAACGCAGTTGTCGGTGTGTGGGGAACGTATTTGTTACGCCCGTTGTTGTCCGATCGTGGGCTCGGGGCGCTGCGAGGTCGCGGGTTCATGGTGATCGGTTTGTTGACGGTCGCCTTCATCAAAGCCGATTCGCTGACCAGTTGGACCGAAGAGGTCATTTTGGGGAACCCGATTGTTTACTCGCAGCAATCGGAATTTCAACGTATCGTCGTGACGCGCAACCAAGGCGGGTTTCAATTGCATTTGAATGGTCATTTGCAATTCAATTCCAAAGACGAGTACCGTTACCATGAGGCGCTGGTGCATCCGCCGATGACGCTGTCAGATGCCCCCGAGAATGTTCTGGTACTTGGTGGCGGCGACGGTTTGGCGGTCCGCGAAATATTACGTTACTCGTCGGTAAAGACGGTCACGCTAGTCGACCTGGATCCGGCGATCACGACTCTGGCAACCGATTTTCAGCCGTTGGCGGAGCTCAACGGAAATTCACTTGCCGATCCGCGGGTGTCGGTGATCAATCGTGACGCATTTGTATGGATCACCGAAGGGGACAAAAAATTTGACGTGGCGATCATCGATTTTCCCGATCCCGGTTCCTATTCGGTGGGAAAGTTATACACCAGTCGCT
>JAGQPO010000919.1 GCA_020426665.1 Planctomycetales bacterium | reverse complement strand
ATGCTTTGAGTTGTATGTGATAGTCTCGATAGGGGACGATAAAGTTGGGCGAATTCAGTTGGTCCCAGCTTTGGAAGGAATCATTTAGTCTGGTCACCACATCGGGCCGCTTGGACAGCAGGTCGTTTTGCTCACCCAAGTCGTTTGCCAGATCATAGAGTGCCGTCGTTTGATCTTCGTATACCAGTTTTTCATTGCCGGTGCGCACTGCCCAACCCGTGTGTCCTTCTTTCATCCAGAACAGTGACGCGTGGGGCGCGCCGGTTTGATCTCCGGTCAAATAAGGAATCAAATTCACGCCATCCAGATTTTCGGGTCGGTCTGCGCCGGCAACCGACAGGGCGGTGTAAGAGGCATCAAGTGAAATAATCGGATGGTCGTAGACCATGCCGGTCGGGATGGTGCCGGACCAGCGCATCACAAACGGGACTCGGATGCCGCCTTCGTATGCGTCGCCTTTTTGGCCCCGCAACGGTCCATTGTCGCTGGCGTTGGCGTTTTCTGGCCCACCGTTGTCACTCAAGAAAATCACCAGCGTGTTATCGCGCTCGCCGCGTGCATCGACTTCAGCCAGTAATCGTCCGATTTGGTCATCCATTGATGAAACCATGCCTGCATAGGTACGGCGTTTCTTGTTTTGGATGGATCGGAATTGCTGCAGCTTTTCTTCGGTGGCCTGTAAGGGACCGTGAGGCGCGTTGTAGGCGACGTACGCGAAGTAGGGTTTGTCATCGGACCGGCGGATGAATTCAATCGCCTTGTCGGTCAAGGCATCGGTCAGGTAGCCTGAAAAACCGGTCGGCGTACCATTGTCATCGAGCGCCGCTTTATAGTTTTCGTTCAGTTGTACTTTTGTGTCGACTACAAAGTAGTCGTGCCCGCCGCCCAGGAATCCGTAGAAGAAGTCAAACCCGCGGTTGAGTGGATGGAAAGGCGCGGCTGCCCCGAGGTGCCATTTCCCGACCATTCCTGTTCGGTATCCGGTTTCACTTAAACGACTCGCCAGTGTGGTCTGTTGGGTCGGTAAACCCATTGTGGTGTTGTGTGGATCGAAGGCGACATTTGCAACGTATCCGAAGCGATGTTGATAACGACATGCCATCAGTCCGGCCCGCATTGGGCTGCAAAAGGGATGGCTCGAATAGCCGCTTGAAAACCGGACGCCTTCGGCTGCCAATTTGTCCAGATGTGGAGTTGGGATATCTTTGCACCCGTTGAATCCGACGTCTCCGTATCCCAGGTCGTCGGCCAAGATCAGCAAGACGTTCGGGGGCGCGTCGGCCGTTGCACTTGCGGTATTTAGGGTAAGAAGAAACAGCAGGCCGAACGCATGAACCAAAAATGCGGATGCGGAGGGAATCGATGGCATGGAAGACCTCGGATGACTCGGGGAGCGGACCCGAATTGTACTCGATTCGGAATGGTCTTCGTCAGGAAATGAAGGCTGCCGAACAATGTTTGAGAGGGCCGTTTCGTTATGGAGGTCATGAGGTGATTGGACCCAACTAGCGTCTCGCGGCGGTTGGGTGGTAGGGTATTGAAGATGGCGTTTTATTTCGATTTGCAGGTCCTGCGATGATTTCTTCCGACAGCTTGGTAAGCGTTTTGCCTGGTCGATTGACCCAGATTTTGGATCACGCCGGGTTGGTGGCCAGCGGTGTGGACGAAGGCAGTATCGAACCGGCGTCGGCCGGCGTGATGTTGTTGTTCGCGGCGGTGATGTGCGCGACGTACGTGGGTGTAGCGATTGAGCGGTTTCACAAAACCGTCGCCGCACTGTGTAGTGCTGCCGTGTTGGTCTCGCTGGGACTGGGTTTGCACCTGTTTGGATACGTCAAGATCTATGATTTTCTGAAGGAGGATCTGAATATCTTCGGTGTGATCATCGGGACAGGGATCTTGGTGGACGTGGATTATTTGTTGCAACTTAGGTGGCAACGGCACGCCGATCGGTTCGATCTCGTGTGTGATCGCGATCTATGCACTCAAGAAAGAAGCCGGCGTTCATATCGGCTGGGGAACGTTTTTGAAGCTCGGCGGAATGATCATGTTGATCCAAGTCAGCGGTGCGATCGCTTACGTGCTGCTTCACTATGAAAGTGGGTGGATGCCAGAGCTGTAGCTGAGACTAGTTATTGCTGAATCCGAATCCGACGGTGACTTCACGGCCCAGGGGATTACTTGCAAATGCGTCGTGGCATTGCTCGCACAGATCGTACTGTTCAGGTCCTTCCTCTCCATCGTCGGCCAGAACAGCTTCGTCGAGTTCGTCTAAAGTTTGATCCAGACTCAATCCGAGTTCGGCATTAAGTTCGCGTTGCAATTGATCATGCAGTTCGGCAAGTTGATCCAGTTCGTCAACTTGCACGTCCCTTGGATCAGTCACACTGACCATACGAATGTCGATCTCGACAACATACCTTGTTTCCGTTGCCGGATTGATCGCACGTTTGCAGCGATCACAGGTGTAGTGGATCATGGGCGATTCCGACTCGCGTTACGTTCGAAGAAAGCGTCTGCTCCCGAAGGGGGAGCGTTCAACGAATAAAAGGGACAAGATTATCAACCTGCCACCGACTCCATATTAATGGTAGTTCGTAGTCGGTCGCAAGTTTTTTGCGGTCATTCACCGTCACGGTAACGTTGATGGTGAATCGCTACTGCTAGCGTCAACTTTGGGGATTTGATTTTTCCCCAAACGAATTTCGATCAACATGCCGGGCAAGAAGTTTTCGGCAAGCTGATCTACTTTGCGATCATCCAAAACCTTGGTTTGAAACCCCCGTTCCTTGGCCTTCGATAAAAGACGCGTGATTGCGGGCGTATGACCGTACGCAAGTAGACAGCGTCCGCCGGGATTTAGGTGAATCGGTAAACCATCCAGCAAAGAATCCATTAGAGCAAAATCGGGGTCATAAAATGCATGGTCACCTGGTTGATTCACCTTTCCATCCTCCCATGGGGGATTCGAAAGGATTAAATCAAAGCGTTCCTTCGGCTTGACGACGGCAAACGCGTTTGGATTTTCTGGTTCAACCTGGCGGACTTCCAAATTCAAATCCAATTCAACTCTGGCCGCATTGTACCGCGCGTTGGCGACCGCTGCGGGATTGATGTCCGTCGCAATCACTTTTTTGGCTCCGTTGGCAAGACAAACCAGTGAAATCAGTCCCGTTCCGGTGCCAATTTCCAAGACCGTTCGTCCGTCGGCGATATGGTCATCGACGATCAATTTGCGAAGCGAAACCGTGTCGTCGGGTTCCCAGAACACGCTTTCAAATTGCACCAATTCGTGACCTTCCAATTCCGGGGTCTCGACGGTTTGGAAGACGTCGAAGGTGTAATCCAAATCCTTTCGGCTCGGGTCGGTGCATCCCGAGATGGATGCCGCAAGCAGCACCATGGTTATCGTTTGCAACAGCAGTCGGGCGACGGGCGAGTGGGGCACCGGAAATCTCATTAAACATGTTCCCATCGGAGGGCGTCCTCGATTGCCTGCTGATATTCCTGTTCAGTCAAATTCAAGATCGCTTGCATTTCCGTCATCACTTTCATTTGCGGTGCCTCCATTTTACCCTCTGCGGTAGCGGCCAAGAACATCGCACCCAGGGCTTCAGCTTTTTGTTTCTCGTTCCAGCGTCGAGAGACAGTCAGGACATAGTTTCGTGCAACGATCTTGTTTTGCTGGGCGATGGAACAAAGTTCGCCAAGTTCGTCTCGATTGAGTTGGCGGTCAAAAAGTCGGAAGGCGATTCGCTGAAGAACAGTGATTTCCGATTCGCAAATCGAACCGTCTTCCAGGACAACCAGGATCGCGCTTCGCAGCGCTTCGTCGCGAAATTGGTCATTCTGGATCGCTTCGTGTGTCCGCTGGTCCATTTCCAGCACTGTCGGATCCCATTTTTCGCGACAGGCCGTACAGTGCACGAACAACTCCGCGGCCCCGATGGGGACAACGGGAATAAAGTAAAGCGTCAGAAATGGTCGCCGGGACCGCAGGCGGTACTCTTGGTGGCAAGCGCACGAGGGACAATAGAATTGGCCCGTTTGGCGGGTCCGGGTCAGGTTCATCGTGCCGATGAGAATCATGGAACGCTCTTGATCAAATACCGAGGGTTTCGCGTCGAGTTGGCACCGATTCTTGGTTCTTGTCCGATTTTGTCGATTTCGAAAGGAGCTCCGCCGATAACGATAGTGTAGGCACACCCACACTCTCCAGTGCGACCGAGCGATTGCGATGCGGATCGAAACTCAGCGTTTTGGCAACATTACTTTGGATCAGGACCAGCTGTTTCTTTTTCCGGCCGGATTGATCGGAATGGAAACGTTGCGTGATTGGGCACTGCTACCGGATCCGGATAACCCATCCGTGGCGTGGCTGCAAAGTGCCTCACGAGGCGACCGTGCTTTGCCGTTGATCAGTCCGCGAGCGTTTTTTCCTGATTATCGTGTCCAGGTTTCACGACGTGAATTGGCCAGTTTGCACATGAGGGCCGGCGCGGAAATGTATGTTCTGACGACCGTTTCAGGGCACAGTGGCA
>JAGQPO010000918.1 GCA_020426665.1 Planctomycetales bacterium | reverse complement strand
TGCTCGTCGATGACTTCACTACTTGCCCGAGTTCCAAGCGATCCCCACAAACCGTAGGGACTCTGCGATCCTGGTGTGGCGCCGCCTGTGCCGTTAAGCCATACCATCGGAGCGCGTGCATCGCCCGCCTCAATCGAATCAGTGATAAAAATCACCGCACCGTCTCCCATTAACACATGAGCACCGCCTTGATGGCGACTCGATGGTGGCGCTACCAAGGTCGTTCCCAGAGCGTTGTAACGACCGCAGGCCTCGCGATTTGGAGGTAAGATCGTGTTGATTCCGGTCATGATCGGATAGCTACTGGCCCAACGAAACCCCCGAGCAAAGTTACGGCGATTTCGTTGCTGCCACTGCGGAAGCCAAAACCGAGGCCTTTCTGGATCGATGTAGCCGTTGTCTTGGCAGAGAGACGGGTTATCTCGGGACGCGGCTAAACCGAAAGGACCCGAGTTTCCGCCGTTGGTGGCGACACCATTGCCGCGGATGTCTCCGTCCAGCAGGTCAGTAATGATTTCGCCCATGGCAATCGTGTTTGACAAGCCATCCAGCACATCGCGAAATCTTGCATCCTGGTGTGGTCTGAAGAACCCGCGGTGTGCAGCCTGGGCGTGTCGTGCACGTCCAGTCGTGATCGCCGTGCGGTTGTTGTTATATGGAGCGACGTGCAATAGCCACATCGAGTCACCGAGATTCGACGCATAATTGGTTCGTCCCAACGCCGGCAAGCCGACACCTGGGTCGCTCGGGCAACGATAGGTGGGGATTTCATTGACCCAAGGGACATATTGAATTCGATCGGGTGTCGGTCCCATCGGAGGCCAAGGCGGATTCTGTAATCCTCCATCGGTTCGCTGCTGGCTTGAGCTCGAAATCTGGTCCCAAAGTCCCTGCTGCTCAACGAAAGGAGTTAAGGCCACAAGCGAACTCAAGCGAAATCGATTGCCGAAGTCTGAAGGGCGAAACCAAGGACCCGGCGCAAACTGACCAGCCCAGGGCAAGGTTCCCCCACCGTGTCTTGGAATCTGTTTGTAGGCCGCGTGATAGTTGTGAATCGCTATTCCAATCTGCTTGAAGTTGTTGCTGCAACTCATCCGACGGGCCGCCTCTCGGGCAGCCTGGACCGCCGGCAAAAGCAATCCGACGAGTATCCCAATAATCGCAATGACGACGAGAAGTTCGACGAGAGTAAATCCGCCGGGTCGCTTTGAGCATTTCATTGAAAAAATCCAGCCGGGAGATGAGTTCGGAGTAGTGCATTGAATCGCAATTAAAAAATCACCGCTACTCTTGATTCGGAGCGGTGTTTACGTGTCAGTCAAGCGGATGGACGAACATCAAAATGACAGCGATATGCAGGCTATCCGTTTTCAACTCGGCAAACAATGAACTTTTGCGACTACGTTGTGTTGATCTGCGTCACTGTGTGGCCGACGCCGACCGACTGTCGAACTTTTCCATGTCAAGCAGGGCGTGGTGGTGACGCGCCAGAGTTTCACGCTGTCGTCTATTTCGCCGCATCAGCGTCTGCAACGTAGGCAGTCGCGTAGACAAGCCGCCGTGGATCATCGCCTCCGCTAGCGAACATATACATCGTTTCACCATCTCGATAGAACTCACAGCCTCGATAGCGATTTCCGACCGGGGAATAATGTTGTCAGAAAATGCCAGGCTGATTCCGACATGTTTGTGCGGAGAATAATACAGATAGTATCTCCCGAGCGGATTCTGGACGCGGCCTTCCATCTTGATGATTGAAGCACGCTCAAGTTCGCTCGCGGGCGCGATCTTCAGATTCTCCGGTTGAAGCACAACTCCCGCGTATGTGAACTTGGGCAACGGCCCGTCGCCTTGAACAACAGCCTGAACCGCGAAAATGGCCGTCAGACTCATTGTCAGTACGGACAAGCGACCAATCGCAGCGTTACGATCTGTTCTCAGTTTCCGGTCCTCGCGCGACGACGATTGATTTCTTCGTTTAGTTGCCCTACTACATCGGAATGACTCATTGCGACGTTGTGTGTTTCTTGTGAATCGGAGTCATGGTCATAAAGTTCGATCGCACCATCGCTCCACCGAGTCAATCGCCAACGATCGGTGCGGATGCTGTCGCCTCGCTGATCACCACCGCGCGTGACGATCGTCCAGGCCGAGCTTCTTCCGGGTTTCGCTGGGTCTTTCAATTGCGGCCACAGAGAGTGTCCGGCCAGTCCGGCGGGAGCAGTGACACTACAATGCTCGGCTATTGTCGGAAACAAGTCGACGAACTCAACCAGCCCGGCAGCCCTTCCTGGTGTGATTCCTGGACCAGCAACGATCATCGGTGCCCGACAACTGCGATCAAACAACGTGTTCTTATTCCACCAGTTTCGCTCACCCAGATGGTAACCGTGATCACCGACGAAAATGACGATCGTGCGATCGCTGAGTCCTAAAGAATCGAGTGCATCCAGCACCCGACCAAGCTGGGCATCCATGAAACTTGTACAGGCATAATACGCATGCAGAAACTCCATCCGTTCGGCATCTGTGAAATTGTTAAAGACCTCGCCGAACAGACCAAAGCCAACGGCCAGTGGCGGTGCAGATGTCTGGTCGTCCGGGTCGCGATACAGATCCAATGACCCATCGGGATACAGTTCAAAATACTTTTTTGGTGCAACAAACGGATCGTGTGGTTTCATGAATCCGCAGCCGATGATCCAGGGCTGATCACCAAGGCGTTCCATTTCAGCGATCACGGCACTGGCGATTTGCCCGTCGGGCTGATCGTCGTCGCCTCCATCCATCGCTCCCCAGTGGCACCACTTGAGTTTGCCGCCGGAAAGATCACGCCCTGCCAGCTTGCGAGCTCCGACTTCCGTCGCTTTGAACGCCTGGGCCGTGTGCCACGACTTGGGCAAGTCCATCCACTTGCGTTGCAATGCGGCATTGCGTCCGCCACCAAGGTGAAAAATCTTACCAAAGGCCGCTGAGTGCCAGCCATTGTCTTTGAGTAACTGTGGAAACGTGACGACGTCGGGAAGTTTGTCTCGAAGCAATGTCGTGTTATTGGTTACCCCGGTTTGGTCCGGACGCAACCCCGTCAGAAACGACGAACGGCTGGCGTTGCAAACCGGATATTGAACGTACGCTCGCTCGAAGACGACTCCGCGCGACGCGAGCCGGTCAACATTGGGCGTCTTCACTGCCGAATTGCCATAACAACCAAGCGTATCGCGAAGATCATCCACGGCGATAAACAGCACGTTCGGTCGATCGGCAGCCTGCACCATATGCGGAATCACCGCCAGCACGACGAAAAGTTGAGGCAGAATAAGTCTTATCATCGATTGATTAATCATCTCGTTTTATCAACCTCTGTTACATCGACAGTTCGTATTTCTAGATTCTTGAAGAATTCATTGTCAGCAAACTTACCGCGGCGCGTGTCACGTTCGCCGGACCATAACGGCGTCAGGCTGCCGTCCAGATGACGAATGCGAAGGTTGTCCAGGTAGATGGTGAACGTACCCGGCGTGCCGCCGGTGAAGACAATTCCGTGTTTGCCGAGCGGACCGGGTGCGGTGCCGGAAAGGCCGATGATGCGATGTTCCCAGACACTTTTGCCATCGGCGACGCCGGGGCCGGCAGTTTGGTCACGACCGAACTGGTCAACGCCAGTGCCAACCTTGAACAGTGGTCCGAACGGTTTTGAGTTGTTGCCCTGGAGCGTAGAGAAGTACGGATGCCGTTTTGGCGTGTTTGGCGAGAACGCGATGTCGAATTCGATCCAGTCCGTGGCGTACTGCGTCCCAGCCCAGTTGGCGATGTTAATGGCAAGTCGATCCTTTGGCTTGGCTTGATCAGTGATCGTAACCGTGACGGCAAGCACTTCACCCTCTGACGCAGCAGCCGAATGGTACTTTTTTGGTGCGGGTCGATGACTGATTGCCACGCCCAGAGACTCCGCCCAGGCATCCATCTTTGCCGCGAGCGACTGAACAACGTCGGGATGCGACGCTGCCACGTCGGTCGACTCGGTTTCGTCGGCGGTGATGTCATAGAGTTCGAACCGATCAAAGAAGCGGTGAAGTTTCCAGTTCTGAGTTCGGATTGCGTCTTCGTCGCGCCAAACGAAATAGTAATCATCTACTGGACTCGGATGACCATCGCGTAGGGCCGGCCAGACATTTTTACCATCCAGCGGTCGTGTCTCCGGCATCTTCGAATCGGTCATCGCCATCAACGTCGGGAACATGTCCAATGCCCCGCACAAACCGTCCCATTTCCGACCTCCAACCAGCCCGCCTTTGGGCCAGTAGATAACCGTTGGCAATCGCACACCTCCGTCGTAGATGGTGTGCTTATGACCTCGCAGCGGGAGGCTGCTGCCGGCTTCCATCGCGCCGTTGTCGCTCGTGAAGACCAGTATCGTGTTGTTGCTGAGGTTCAGTTTTTCAAGCTCGGCTCGAATGGTCGCGACGTTCATGTCCATCGAATGCAGCATTGCACTGTGGATGTGCTTTCCTTCATTGGTCGTCTTTTCACTGGCCGTCGGAAGTTGGGCCGCTTTCTTTGGGTCGATCGCCGACAGATCATTCTCCTTGGCCTGCAACGGAGCATGCGCGATGTGAAACGGCACATAGCAGAAGAAGGGCCGATCTTTGTTCTCCCGAATGAATTCGATCGCGTACTGCGTCACCAGATCGTCGGTGTATCCTTCGTCGCGTTCACGGAACTGGCGATTGTGCCACCACGAAACTGGACCTCGTCCCTGGACGGTGCGACGGTTGAAATAGTCCGCTCCGCCGCCATAATAAACCCACGCGTCGTCGAAACCGTGAGCATTCACACCAAAGCCGCCGTGAAGCTTTTTGTTCGGCATCGACTTGAATGCTTCATAAAATGCAGCGCTGAACTCCGGGGTATCCGGATCGCTTCCATTGTGCCACTTGCCAAAAACGCCAGTGCGATAGCCGTTCGCCCGAAAGCCTTCGGCGATCGTTGTTTCTTCCAGGGCCAGTTCACCGCCCACTTCCGGACCGGTGCCGACGCGGATCGGATGCCGTCCGGTAAGTAACATCGCCCGGGTCGGCGAGCAAACACACCAACCCATGAACTGAGTCAGCTCGACGCCCTGGGAAAACAGTCGATCAATGTTCGGTGTAGGAATTCCACCGCCATGCACACTCAAGTCGCCCCAGCCGACATCATCGCTGAGAATGTAAACGACGTTCGGCTTGCGAGTTTCGTCGGACCGCGCCGACTCCGTCAGCAGCGACCCCACGAGGATCAATACGAGAGTGCCTATCAGTTTTATGTTCGCGTACATGATTTGATTTGTAGAGCTGACCAAAAAGAGACAAGGATTTTGCCGTCATTGTATTGAAGCCGCGGTTCACCATCCACAGCCATCGCGATGTGACACGAAGTACGATGCGGGGCGACTGCATTGATCGTGACCGACCACAAGTTGCCCGACCATGGATTCGGACTCGGCAATAGACCGTCAATCCTTAGCGTGCTAGAGCTTCGTTCCAATTCATTTTTTGGGGTACGACGGACTTCCAGTCGGTCGACACAGTTCGGTTTCAGGCGGACTGGAAGTCCGCCCGTACGAGTTTCTCTCAACCCCAAGAATAAAGCGGAACGAAGCGATTGGGCGGTTTCAATGAAGACATCGAATGTCGCCGGACACTCCGTGGCCGGCGTGACCGACCGCGGAGCGTTCGGCGACAAACTTCAAAAACGTCGAAAACGTTTTACGGCTTCGTTCCAATTCGATTTTACAGTAGCGGAAAACCGTCAAGAGTTTCGTGCTGGAGTCAGTGAACCCCGAAAGTCTTGACGACTTCCGCTACGGTCCCAACCCTGGAATCAAGAATTGACCAAGGACTAATAAGAAACAAATCCCCAAACTCGGCTCAGTAGATACTGTCCAATTGTCGGTTTATCGCTTGCCAGGTGGACCGATGCGCGTTGCCCGCAACGTAGTCGTTTGCTTTGTGCGGGCGTCAGTTCGATGAAGGCGTTCACACGTGGTTCGCTTAGAACGTAACCGCCTTCTTGCTGGATCGCCGGCAATGATCCGGCGTTGACCGCTATCAGAGAATCATCGGGCGGAGTCGTGCTGGCTCGCGTCTCGATGCGGGTCAGTTGCTGAGTCCACGTTGATTGACCATTGACAATGACCCTGACCGGTTGATCTTGCCAACGCTGTGCGTCTCGTGCTTCCGATTGACTGATCGACACTTTGAGCCGTTTGGAATCTTCGCGACCGACAACTGCGACTTCATCTCCCGGTTTGACGAAAGTACCGTGCATTAAGGCCAATGATCGCGAAATGACTGTGCCATCGACTGGGGCTCGCAACACCAGTTGGTCGACTTCAATTTGCAACTCGCCGATCTGTTGTTGCAGGCCGGCCTTCCTCGCTTCGGCATCAGCCATATCGACGGCATTGCCAGACCACTGTGCGGCAAGAATCTCTTGTTCGACCTGTGCGAGTTCCTTCTTCTTGCGACCAAGTTGGATCGTCAAGTCGTCATTGCGTATTGTGATAATCGGCGAACCTACACTGACGATCTGCCCATCGGACACGTGAACCATCGCCACCATGCCCGAGGACCTGGCTCGCAGCACGGCCGGCGGACTGTATTGAACGATCGCTGGGGAGGTCCACATTCCACTTGCGGGGATCAGCCAGAAGGGACCAATCGCGAGGGAACTTAGCAAACCGGTTCGTACCGTGAGCTTCACAAGGCTTAGTTGACCGTTACGCCACAGTTGGACGAGATGACGCACCAGCAACGTCGCGGGTAGTCGGAAAAGCAGAGTATACGGGCAAGGGGCCGAACCCACGATTCGTTGTCACGAACCTATTTGGAGTTGATGATTCATTTGTCGATACCACCCACCACCGTCCAATGGTGGACGGCCAGCGACAAGGGATCCAAGTGAAGACGCCCGGAACTTTGTGTAGCGTAGCGTTGAATCCGGAACGATTTTACCGAGAGCGTTATTGCGTTCGCGGTGAGATGGAGAATCGAATCAAAGAGCAACAGCTTTGTCTTTTCGCCGACCGCACCAGTTGCAGTAAGTTCGTTGCAAATCAGTTTCGATTGCTTCTTTCGTCTTTCGCGTATGTGTTGATGAATGGCATTCGCAGGCATGGTCTAAGTGGGAGCGAGCAGTCGCGTCTTCGCGTCGATACGATTCGGCTGCGTTTGCTGAAGATAGCCGCCCGAGTTCGCGTGACTTGCCGTCGGGTCGTATTTCACCTGGCAAGTCATTGTCCGCATCGTGACCTCTTCGAGCGAGTGATGGCTCGTCTTTGTCGTAGCGATTAAGTTCCTCCATCGTGACGAGCAACGCGACCTCCAAGCAGATAATACGGCTTTGGGGGAAGGGGGCCCTGTGGGCCGAGCCAAATTTTCGAGCCCCAAGACCGTCGAAAAACGCCCGCTGCCGTTACTAAACCATTCAACCGACGTCAATAATCAGCGGATGCAATATCCGGGCTAAAGCCTGTACACCAGCACTCATGCTGCGTCTCTTCGAAGAAAGACTCGCAAAAGCGGACCTTCAAAACGCGTGAGCGAGGGACCAGTCAATCCGTTGTTGCCTTCGATACGCGGCGATTCAACACAAAAGCCCAACTCAAACTTGTCCGCACCGGTTCACCTGATAGATCTGCAAGTCGCTTCTAAGACAGCTTCCATCTTAGAAAGCGAAGCTCGTTCTCGATTGGTCGTTTTGTGTGAACCCTCATAGCACTGCAACCTAACGCAGCGTTACAACTTCGCCGCCATCGATACTAAACAGGGCGTTCCAAACACTCGCCGGTTCATCGACGCGAATTCGCCTTACACTCCCATCCATAAAGAGAGTTTGGACTTGGCCGTCGACGCGACGCAGTTTCACTGTGGGATTGGCGTGGTCGAAACGGTAATCCTGGGGTGAAGTCCAGGGAAAAGCATCTGCCGTCTTTACTTCCACGACAACGACGGTATTGCTAAGGCCGTCCGTAATGTTCTGGAAACCAATTTCCTTGTCCCTGCCGAACACCGTCTGTTCTCCCACCACGGCCGCGTAGGTCGTGTGGAATGGCTTCGTTGTCTCATCAGAGCCGATCGCGATGACCGGTTTGAATACTTCTGGCATACGATCGAGCAAGCGTAGGTTGTGAGCGCTATCCCAGGGCTCGTCCAACCTGAATTCGTTGTACAAATCCGATTGTCCGATAAAGGGCAACAGATGGACTCGCCAACTCAAACCACTTTTCTTCCATTGGCCATTGATTGCGCGATACGATGGCAACGCATTAAACGCCGCATAGTAGTTGTGCATCGCAAGGCCAATTTGCTTTAGGTTGTCACCAGTTTTCGAAGACGCGATCGGTTTAGCAGTAGCGGTGGCTGCCGATGTAGCCAACCGAATCAGTGCATCCGATTCTTGCGGGTCGTCCAAAGCCAAGACGATCTGATCTCCGTTGACTGTAGGTTTCAACATGCCTAACAATAGCGTCATCATCCTGATTTCTGCGACGTCCAGATGAGATTCCGTCATCAGCACGCTGATCATTTTTGCAACTTGATTCTTGACCTCCTGGGCGATGGCATCAGATTCGGCTTGTATGACAATTCGCATTGTTGCACTCTCCGGCTGGATTCCGACCGAAATCCAACGGATCCCAGAAATTAAAGTCTTGGCCGGGCCACCACCGAATGCCGCAGGAAGTTCCGGATTGATTTCGGCAAACGTTTCACGAAAGTACGCTGGAAGGACAACGGTGAGTTGCACAGGGAAATCGCTGGTTTCGTTCAAAGCGGCATTCCAGGACTTTGTGTTCGTCTGAATCAGATCAGAACCAATGGGCGGCAGTGGCACGTCACCTGGACGGGTGTAAAGAGGAATCATACGCAATCCATCTGCTTCCAGGCCCACTCCGATTTGACCTGGCCAAACCAGTCGCGCGACCGACATCAAATTTGCCTCCGGCACCTCGGCAGTCGCTTGGAGCCGCGCATCCATGTGCGAGCTGTAGGGAACATCAACGGCAAAGAAAACATCGTTACCCTGCATTCGCTCTCTGACAAAGTTGATCGGCTGCCTCATCGATTCAGCAAACTTACCAAGAGCGCCGCTCGTGTCCTGGTCAGCCAATTTCGCCAACTGTTGTGGCAACTGGACTTTTCCAGTCTCGACACGCACCAAAAATGCTGTGGTGCCGTTGACCAGTGACGAACCATTGAACGCTTGCTTCGATAATTCTACTTCGTCCGCTCGAACAGAGGACGCGAATGCAGTAACGAGCAGAACCGCCAATCCGGCTAACGGCGCCAACCAGGACCGAGATGCAACCGGGATTTTAAACGCTTTAACCTGATCAAATTTCAATGTTTTAAGTGACATAAATTGCATGATGGTCTCGATGAATTGCAGTGCGGTTGATGTTGATTTATGCGCAAGAGCATGGCGGAACCGTTGCGCTTCTATTTTGGTGAGCAACGAAGTTCGAATTCGTAGCGGAGGCCGGGAGAAGATGCGCCGGTTAGCGTTGCCCCTTGGTCGTGACGAACGTATTGGAATTTCTTCCCTGTAAACGGATCATGTGGCGCCGGCAACACCAAGTCGTCCAAGGTATTCGGAAACTCGTTATTATGCGTCGCCAGGTGATTGCGAATTGATTCAACCGTCTGTAGATAGGCCAGTTGTTGATCCAGCCGTGTTTTGGCCGACATTGCTGATTGCACGGCGGGCAACACAAGCCCGCTGAACGAAGTGATTAGTCCGTAATCTTGTGTATTTCGCTGTAGGTTAGCGTCCGCTAGACCACGAACCCGCTCGCGATCCCAGGGTGAAACAAATTCCCACTTGAACATTTCATCTCTGACCCGTTCGTGATATTTTT
>JAGQPO010000917.1 GCA_020426665.1 Planctomycetales bacterium | reverse complement strand
TCCGGACGATGCAGTAGAACAATTGTAAGTGGCAAGGACACGGCGACTGGGATTTCGCCGTACACGACAGGTCTGATCGGCTAGGGTAATAATCGCTTGAGCGCCTTTGTGCGGACGTCGGCATCATGAAACTCCAGACTGCGAAAGTAGCGATCGGTTTCTTTCAATGGGCGGCTCGGATCGGCGATCAACGACACCATTGCTTCGGCCGCCTTTGGTGCCCGAACGCGCCACACAATGTCGCGACCGGCCGGCGTATCCCAGTGTCCTTTGACGGCATCCAGGTAAGCATCGAAGCACTCTTCGGCGCGAACATCACTGCCGATCCCGAGCGCCTCCAAGTACCAGCGATCCTGTCCGTCATAAGAGGTCGCCAGCCTTGCCCAAAGCTCGGGCATCGCATCACTTTCGTCATAGCGGATGGCGACGGCGACTTCACGTCGCACGGCGACTGACTCATCGTCAGCTGCTTCAGCGATCCAACCGCTCGGCTGGTCGGTCAACTGTTTGGCCAAGCGGATGGCAGTAATGCGCAGATCAGGATTTGAATCCGCGAGCCCCGCTTCGACATACTCCCGGCCATGACCGGGAATCTTGCCTAGCAACCACAGGGCGCGCGCCTTCATACGTGGGTTCGGATCGGCGTATAGACCCAACAGAGCCGACTCGGCGTCGTGTCCCATCTCGTGCAACGAACGCCACGCCCGGGCGCGAACGGCAAGGTTGGGATTCTTGAGAGCCTCGACCGCTCCCGCCGCAGTCGAGAAATCAAACTTGGGTACTTCGTACTTGGTGCCCGGAGGGGCCAAGCGAAACAGGCGTCCGCGGTCGGAGTCGCCTTGGCGGTGTCCACCGACTCCGGGATCGTACCAGTCGGTGACGAACAACGAACCGTCCGGTGCTGTGCATACGTCGGCCGGGCGAAACCATGGATCGGCCGTGCCGGTCATCAACGGTTCGATCGTCGCACTGTAACCTGCGCCGTCCGGTGTGGCGGGATAGGCGCGGACCATGTTCGGCCCTGGATCACAATGAATGATCTGGTCCCAGAAACGTTTCGGCAGCAACCGTCCCTCATAGAAACAGATTCCACTGGGCGACCCCGCGCCGGTTTGAAGCATGTTTGGAACCACACCTGGATCGTTCAGGTGCCAGTGGCGATGCATGATTTCATCTTCCTGATTGATTCGTTCGTCGCGCCATCCGCCGCCGGTTTTCTCGTCACGGTATCCGTAATTGCCGTGTTCCATCACAAAATTGATTCGTGTCCCGCGGTTCCCGTCGTCATCGTTATCGCTTTGCCACAACGTGCCAAAGGAATCAACGGTCGTTTCCCAGTTGTTTCGAAAGTTATGCGCCAGGACTTCGAAATGGGATCCGTCCAAATCACATCGAAACGGCATCCCGCCGTACAAAGGGGCTCCGTTATCGATCACCGCGCGGCCGTGAATGTCAATCACGGTTTGTCCGTTGGCGTCTTTGACTTGCTCCCCAGTGTTTCCAAAATTCCAGTACAGCTTTCCATCGGGACCGAACAGGAACGAATGGCCGGAATGGTCGTGTTGGGGGTTTCCGACGCCGGTAAACATGGCGACCTTTTTCTCCGGCACTCCGTCCCCGTCGGCATCGGTAAACCGCCACACGTTCGGCGATGCGGTGACGATAACCTCCACTCCCGTGGCGTTTTCCAGCACACAAATGCCCATGGCGGAATCGATATCACGTCCCTGGTAGAACGTTTTGACATCGTCCATGACACCGTCGCCGGTCGTGTCTTCGAGAATCAAAATTCGATCGCCTTCGGGACGCGATCCCAGATTGCGGCGATAGTTCATCACATCACAAACCCAAACGCGTCCACGCGAATCGATGTCCAAATTGGTCAAGCTGCGCAGCACCGGTTCGCTGGCCGACAATGTGGCTTCCAACCCCTCGGCGATCGTGATTCCGGCAATCGCATTTTCCGGATCGCGTTGGTCCCCGTCCTCGGATTGGTCGGGTGCCTGACCCAGTGACTTCGGTGCAGCGCCGGAATAGACCGCCAGCCGAACGCTGGTCGATTTTCCGTTGTTTTGACTGACGCCTCCCGTGTCGAGTGCTCCGGTCACGGTCAGTCGCGTGTATCCGTCCGGGATCTTAAAGTGGATTACACTGTTGGCATGTGTCCCGATCGCATGGGCACCGATCACTTCGCCCGCGACCGACCACGGTTTGCCTTCGCAATTCAAATCTTTTTGGACGCTGCCCCAACCGGTTGTTGCGGATTCCCAACCCAATTCCACCAGCGACTTTGTTCCGTCGGGCCCGTGCACGGTCGGGTCCACCCAGTCCACCCAATCACAGGTAAACCCGTCACCGCCGTCATCAACGATCAGGTACAGGTCCGAAACGCCCTTGATCGACGCATCGATTTCGACTCGGTGACGTTTGGTTTCACTTGTCAACGTTTCGGAAAGAAAGATTGCCTTGCCCTTTTCCTTGCTGGCCGGTTGAATTTTCGGTGAATTGATCGCCGTCAAATGGAATTTCTTTGCGGTGTCTTCTTCGTTAAAGTTTTTGGGCTGATCGTAATCCTGGTCTTCCAGCAATCGTTTGATTCCGACCGGTTTTCCCAGCGATGCGCCGTCGGGATCGATGGGCCGGCCGGCCGTCCAAAGAATCGCATTGGTTACCAAGCGGCGGACGTCATCGTTGCCCCAATTCCAGTGATAGTGCCCGCCGGTGAAACCAAAGGATCGTCCACCGTCGGGGCGCTCGTAGGCCCACGCGACGGTTTGTGGCTCTCCCGCGGCAACACTTTTGCGAACGTCTGGGTTTCCACTATGCGCCCCATCAGGACGTTTCATGGTGTGTTCCGGCGCGACCGCAGAGAGGATCGGCGTGACCTTTCCCAGTTCAGTGAACCGCATGTGAAAATACCACTCGTCATCGGTCGCAAATGGGGCAACCCCACGTGTGATCGGATGGTCCGGCAACGTTTTGAATTCGGCGACCCAGTGGGGGTTAACGCTGTAGTTGATTTCAAAATGTCCGCCCAACAGTTCCTCCCAATCCTTTCCGGGCTGACCAGGCGTCATTTCGACGGCATAGTGCAGGCACACCAATCCGGCGCCCTCGGCAAGTCGCCGTCGCAATTGATCCCGATGGTCCATCGCAACGTGCCGACCGCCACCGTCGCAATAAATCACGATCGTATCGGCCGCCGCGACCTGTTCGTCAGATGGCCAGCCGCGAACCAGCGTCACCTTGGCCTTCTCGCTGCTCTGCTGAATCGCGTCCTGCAAAATACGTAATCCCGCGTAATGCTCGTGTGCCCCGTATCCGTGAGACGGAGATCCGGCGACCAGCAGAATCTGCTTCGTCCCGCCGTCCTCGGCATCCGCCTGGGTCGGCACAACACCGGCTCCCGAACCAAACATCAACACAGACAGCAGCAAGGAATAATAAATTCGATGTCGACGCATCATTTCGAAAAGCCTGTCGAGGAATACGGAGGCGGAAAACAGATCACCGGGAAACGTAATCTGCACTTGGGGAACGGTCACGTCAGCGAGGGACTCCACTGCATTGATTTGAGAGTCCCTGGTTGACGCATTAGGGTTATAAAATCGGTAATTCGTTGCGGGACAGCTTCCTAGTTTACCACTTTGGCACGCCGTGTCGTAGCGTGGGAAACGTCGAACCGGTCTGACCCTCGAAATCCCCCACCCGGCGGAAGGTGGAAGTCACAGGATTCCTTGCCCGATTCGTAATCACGACACGTCCCCCGTGGTTGACTTTGGACGATTGATGAGTTCGAACTAGCACATGGAGATTGATCGACAGCGTATTCAAGACGACTTGCGGGGCATCGTTCGCGGCGATGTCATGTGCGACGCCGTATCGACGACGCTTTATTCGACCGACGCAAGTATCTACGAAATCCAGCCGGTCGGCGTCGTTCGTCCGCGCTCGGCAGCCGACGTCGTCGCACTCATTCAGTATGCCGGCGAACAAGACTTGCCCATCCACCCGCGCGGCAGCGGCAGCGGTGTTGCCGGCGAGTCCATCGGGCCGGGTTTGGTTATCGATTTTTCACGCTACATGCGGCGGATGCAATACGATTCGTCCGAATGCACCGCAACGGTCCAGGCGGGACTGACGTTGGCCGATTTGAATCGCGACTTGAAACCGACCGGCCGTTGGTTCGGTCCCGATCCGGCGACCCGCAGCATCACCACCATGGGCAGTGTATTGGCGACCAACGCATCGGGAAGCCATTACCTGCGTAGCGGTTCGGCCCGCGACAATATCCATTCGCTTCGATTTGTCACCGTCGAAGGGGAACTCCTTGATCTGTCCAAACATCACCCCAACGATCCCGGAACTCCAGGCCGCCTTGCCCGCGGTCTTGTCGAAATCAAGACGCAATACCAGTCCTGCGTCGACAAGTTGGACAAAGCTCCGCCGGCGCGCGGTGGCTATCGACTTGACGGATTGATCGACCAGGACGGTCGAGTCGACTTGGCAAAGTTTCTGGTCGGAACACAGGGCACGCTCGGTTTGATCGTCGATGCGACGGTGCGAACCGAAGCGATTCCCACGCATCGCGGCGTCGTGATGCTGTTCTTTCATCGACTGGAATCCGCCGCACGTTGCGCCGTCCGTTCACTCCAATATGGACCGGTTGCGTGTGACCTGATGGGGCGGCGTTTACTGGGGATCGCCCGCGAAACGGAACAGCAATTCGAAAGCGTTTTGCCGCGTGAGGCCGAAGCGATGTTGTTGTTGGAACTTCAAGGCGAATCATTGCTGGAGCTGAATGACCGCATCGAGATCTTGCGAGACGAATTGTCACGCGGTACCGATTCTGCATTCGTCGCCGATTCCGCGACTGACCAGGCGACACGAGACCAGTTTTGGGCGTTGTGCCGACGTGTCACCCCACGGCTGAGTCGGTTGAAAGGACCGGGCATGCCGATACCTTTTACCGAAGACGTCGCGGTGCCGGCCCAAAAACTGCCTGAAGCTTTGGCGGCGATACAGAAGACGCTGCGCGAGAACGAATGCACTTCAACGATCTTTGCACACGCCGGACATGGGCATCTGCACATTCGGCCGTTCGTTGATCTGTCCGATCCCGACGAACGGAAAAAAATCCGGCGTGTCGCGAATGAAGTCGCCGAAGTCGTCTGGCGATTCAATGGTCACGTCGGTGTTGAACATGCCGCCGGGTTAAGCCGTAGCGCATTGCTGCCCAAGCAGTTCGCGGATTTCTGGCCCGCGATGGGACAGATCAAACGACTGTTTGATCCCTACCATCGTTTGAATCCAGGAAAACTGTTCGGCGCCGTGCTGCAACAGCCCGACGAAAATTTGCGACCGTTCGGCGAATCCATCGAAGTCTCCTCGGACACGCGAACTCTGATTTCGGCGGCCGATCGAATCGTCCAGGCGGCGCGGTTGCAAAACGCTGCCGTTCCCGAATTACCGGTCTTACAGCAGTGGTCGCCCGGTGAAATGATCGACAGCGTCGCCCAGTCCTGTAACGGATGCGCACGATGTCGGACGACGGCCGGTTCCGAACGCCAGTGCCCGGTGTATCGTACGATGCGTGACGAAGAATCCACGCCCCGTGCCAAGGCGAATTTGTTGCGTGGGGTACTGAGTGGAAAAATCGATGTCGAAGCTCTCGCGGGAGACAAAGCAAAATCCGTTGCCGATCTCTGCTTCAATTGTCACCAGTGCCGTTTGGAATGCCCCGCGACGGTGGACATTCCCAAGATCGTCGGGGAGTTAAAAGCCCAGTATGTTGCGACCAACGGCCAACCGCTTTCAGACCGTTTGCTCTGTCGTTTGGATACCATCGCTGCGATCGGATCAAGGTTACCCTGGCTGTCGAATTTGTTGATTCGCAATGGCTTGTCGCGATGGCTGGCCGATAAGTTGTTCGGACTCTCGTCGGCGCGCGACCTGCCATCGATCGCGGCGGGCAGCTTCATGCGATACTCCGCCCGCCGACGTTGGACCAAACCGCCCGCCGGTGAGGGCGCAAAGGTCCTGTACTTTGTGGACTACTACGCAAATTATCACGACCCCGATATCGGCCGCGCCCTGGCCGAGGTTCTGCAGCAAAACTCGATCGCAATTTATGTTCCGACGTCACAATCCGGCAGCGGCATGGCACGGATCACCGCGGGTGACCTGAAGGGTGCCCGGCGCATCGCTCGGCGAAACGTACGGATGCTCTCCGACGCGGTTCGATCTGGATACAAAATTGTTGCCACGGAACCGGCCGCGGTGCTGTGCCTGAAACACGAATATCCCAATCTGTTGGACGACGAAGACGCGTTACTGGTCGCGGAAAACTCGTTCGAGGCGTGCGAGTTTCTGCGATCGCTTCACCACCAGAATCAACTTGATCAAGATTTCCAAACCGTCGATCTTGAATTCGCTTATCACCGCCCCTGTCACCTGAGAGTCTTAGACCCGAACCTGGCATCAGTGGAACTATTGAATCTGATCCCTGGATTGGAAGTTCATCACGTCGAAGGCGGCTGCACCGGGATGGCAGGGACCTGGGGATTGCAGCGAAAGAATTATCGAAATAGCCT
>JAGQPO010000916.1 GCA_020426665.1 Planctomycetales bacterium | reverse complement strand
AGACACGTCTCGCTAATCGACAATCACGTAATTCAGCCTCTCCGAGGCTGAATTACTTTCGAGTCTCGGAGAGACTCGCCTACGTGGCTTGGTGGCGCGCGGGGGGCTTTCGAGTCTCGGAGAGACTCGACTACGTGGCTTGGCGGCGGAGTCGCAACTTCATTCGGCTAAACGGTTGATAACTTGGATTGGTTGCGATTGGCGAGACGTGTCAGAAAAAGTGAAACATATTGGCGGAAGCGATCCTTTGATTTGACAGCCGGTGGCGTTGTCCATAGAGTGGTTTTTGCGTCTCTTCACTCTTTCTTTTATTGCGGCCGGAATCGACGATGAACCAGGAACTACCACCGGGACTTGCTGACGATGAGATCCACGGCCTGACCCAGCTTGTTGCCAAAAGTCTTTCCGAGGGTGAGAGTCCTGAGGCGGTCGCGCAAAAGCTGATCGACAGCGGTTGGGAGAGTGACCAGGCCAACGGCTTCGTGCAATCGATTCAGTTTCAAATGATGCAAACTCAAGACCGCGGTCGGCAGTCGGAGTTACAGGGGTGGATGATCTGGGGAGGCGGGATCATTCTGATCAATTGTCTCAGCTGGATGTTTAACTGGGGTTTCTGGATCTATTAGTGTCGTCGCCCCCGCGAATCGTTGACGTGGCAATCGGCCTGTCGGTTCTTGGTTGGGCAATTGCCGGGGCGTTGTCGAATCACGGCAATCGACCTTTGGCGGTGTTAGTGGCAACAACGCTCCTTCACGTGATCGTTGCGATTCTTTTTCTCGTGCGCCGGCAAGCGGTTGCAAGCGGGAGTTTAAGAAGCTGTCTGTTTGCGGCGCCCGCGGTGCTGGTCGGCGGTTGGGTGTTTTATCTTTCTCCGTCGCAGTGGAGCCAGGCTGCACAATGTTTATTCATCGTCGGCAGTGGGCTGGCGATCGTCAGTCTTGCGATCCTGGGAAGATGTTTTGCGGTTCTGCCGGCGATCCGCGGAGTCGTCTTGCGCGGTCCATACGCATTGGTGCGGCACCCGGTGTACCTGGGTGAATTAATAATGGTTGTCGCTTGTTTGGTGGCCGCGCAGCCACAGTGGTGGCACGCGGCGGTGTTGCTGGTCGTGATCGTCGCGTTTGTCATCCGGATCGCCATCGAGGAACGTTTGCTGATGAACGAATCGACGTACCGCAGCTACTGCGATGACGTTCGCTGGCGATTGGTGCCGATGGTGTGGTAGCGATTGAATTCTGTGGGTGAATTCTGTGCGTTCAGCGATTACTGTTCGCCCCGTTTGATCATCGACTTGACCGTAGCGAGATCTTTTTTGATTGCCGCAAGGTGTTGGGGGACGAGTTCGGGGACTTTGTGGTCGATGTATTCTTCGTGCAACGAAATCGGACCGCTGAAGTCGGTGTCGGAGAGCATTTTGAAGAAGCTTGGGTTGACCAGCCCTTCGCCCAGGGGCACGTTTACCATCTTGCGGCCTTCCCAGACAAAGTCTTTCACGTAGACGGTGTCGATGTGGTCTCGGATCATTCGCAGGGTCGTCGGCCAACTGGTACCGCCTTCGACGGTTGCGTGTCGAATGTCATAGGCCATGCCGATATCCGATGGTGCGATGCCGTCAAGGACTTGGTCCAGATCCCAAATTGCGGCGCCCATGTATTTGGCGCCGGCGTGATTTTGATAAAGGCCCGTGATTCCAAAGTCGTGATTCATTGCCGCAAGGTCGACAAATTGATCGTGCCAGTTGGCGATTTGATCGGCGACGCCGATGTCATCACTATATTGGACGTACTTCATTCGATAGCGTTTGATTCCCAACGTCGCGGCGGTCCGTAACACACGTTCGGTCAGCGGATCGTCGGCGTCGTTGATGTCCGACGTCATCACGGTGATTTGAAGGTTTCGTTTGGCCAGCGCTTCGACCAGCTTGGGCAGTTCGTCGGCGACTTTGTCCGGTTCGATGTGGCCGCCTCGACGGATCGGGGCTTCGATGCCGTCGTATCCGATCTGTGAAATCTTTTCGGCCAGTTCGTCAAAGGACAGGGAGTTGAACGGTTTGGTGAACACACAAATGGTATTCTGGGTGTCGGAGTCAATCTCTTGTCCCGACAGGCAGGGAACAGAACTTGCAGCAATTGCGGCGGCGGATGCGGCAAGGAAACGGCGGCGGTCGTAATTCATGATTCTGCGATGCGGTAGTGGAGAGGGCAAAGCGGTATTTTATTCGGTGGAGCGGAACGATGGTTACCCAGGCACAATGGTATACGGAAACAGACGACGGGCGGATCCTTTGTCAGCTTTGTCCACGCCACTGTCGAATGAAAGACGGGGATCGTGGCTTTTGCTTTGTCCGAAAAAACGGCGGCGGGCGAATGGTGTTGGACACCTATGGCAAAAGCACCGGGTTTTGCATCGATCCGATTGAAAAGAAACCGCTGAATCATTTTCTGCCCGGAACCCCGGTTTTGAGCTTCGGAACCGCGGGCTGCAACTTGGGATGCAAGTTTTGCCAAAACTGGGACATTTCCAAAAGCCGCGAGGTGGCCCGATTAAGTGACCGTGCGATGCCCAACGAGATCGCCGCGGCGGCACAGCGATACGGTTGTCGGAGTGTCGCCTATACCTATAACGATCCGGTGATCTGGGCCGAGTACGCGATTGACACCGCAGCGGCCTGTCGCGAGATGGGAATCAAATCCGTTGCCGTCACCGCCGGTTACATCACGCCCGAAGCACGAGGCGACTTTTTTGGGGCGATGGATGCCGCCAACATTGATTTGAAGGCGTTTACCGAGGACTTCTATTTCAAATTGACCGGCTCGCACCTGCAACCGGTTTTGGACACGATCGAGTTTGTTTGCAACGAAACGGATTGTTGGGTCGAGTTGACCAATTTGATCATTCCCGACGCCAATGATTCCGTCGATGAAATTGAAAGCATGTGTGGCTGGGTGATGGACCACGTTGGACCGAACGTTCCGATCCACTTCACAGCCTTTCATCCCGATTTTCGCATGACCGATCGCGGGCGAACAGAATCGGCAACGCTTGAGACGGCTTACGAAATTGCCCGCAAGGTTGGATTGAACTACGTTTACGTTGGGAATGTGCACGATGTGGCCAGACAGAGCACGTATTGTCACAGTTGTGGCGAGTTGTTGATCCAGCGTGATTGGCATCAACTGGGTACCTATGCGATGTCTGGGAATCAATGCGGTCGGTGTGGTGTGACGATTCCGGGGGTGTTCGATGATGTACCCGGAAATTGGGGTGCCAAGCGGCAACCGATTCGGATCACGCAACAACCAAGAGAGGAAGTGACAGAGGTGACAAAGGTGTCGAATCAATTGACCCAGCTAACGGATTCCCAACAGGCAACGATATTGAAGTCGGCAGCGTCGATGGTCCAGGCGGCGGTCGGTGGATTTGACCCATCGGCGGCGCTGGCCGGATTGGGCGAATTGACAGATATGTTGATTGACGGCGTGTTCGTCACCGTTAAACGGGGCGAGACGCTTCGCGGTTGTTGCGGACGCCAGGGCGGGCAGATGAAGCTGGGAGAATCGTTGATGGATTCGGCGGCGCGGACGTCACGTGACCCGCGAATGCCGCCTCTGTCGATGAGTGAGTTGCCGTACTTGAATCTGTCGGTATCGTTGCTCGGACCCCAGCGCCCGATCGGGGTTTCTGGCGACCAGCGTGAACAAGCGGTCCAAGTGGGAAAGCATGGATTGCGAATTCAACTGGGCCAGAACGGTGGATTGTTGTTGCCGCAGGTTGCCAGCGAACAGGGGTGGAACGCAAGGCAGTTTTTGGACGGCGTTTGCCGTAAGGCCAATTTGCCGGCCGGCAGTTGGCGCCGAGACGACGCACAGTTGATGCTGTTCGACGGAGTCTGTTTTGGCGGTGATTTTCAAATGGACCCATCGATGTCCGGTGCCGAGCGCTCGCTGCTTTCGCCACAGGAAATGTCGCTATACCGCGATTGGGTGCAAAGCAATTTGATCGCGCTACAGATCGGTGCGACGCCGATGTATTACGCGATGGGCGTCAGCGATGTTGAAGTATTGGGGATCGTGTTGTCCGTTAATCACCCGACGGTCGGTGCCCAACAGTGGTTGCAACTGAGCGTCAAGGATTCACGGCCGTTGCAATCGTCGCTGTACCAGATGACCGAGAACGCCGTGCGTTCTCTGGCCGGGCGGGTACCGGCAAATGAATGTGAAATCGAATTGGCTGTGCTGAGCGATTGTGTACAACACGGTTCGCCAAACGATTTGGATGTGCGTGGGTTCAATCACCAGACGCGCGCGATCATCATGACCGATGGTCGCCGATGGGCGATTCGATACGATCGAAAACAGACGACCGAACGGTTGATCGAAGCGGCCGGTTCGATGGAGGCCTTTCGCGGTAACCGACAACTGTATTCGATGCACTGTGATTGTTCCTGCGACGCCATTGCCGTGTCGGTCGGTCCGCGCGCCGATGTGACGCAATCGGTCAGGCAGCCCGCCGTCGCAGGCACCTTCTATCCGGCCGACGATGATGGTCGTGAATCGCAAGTCGACCGGTTGCTTGATGGTCTTGCGCCGTGTGAAAAACGCAAAGTGTTTGCGGTGATGGTGCCACATGCCGGACTGCGGTTCAGTGGCCGAGTGGCCGCTGAGATCTGGCGGCGCATTGAAGTCCCCGACCGCGTTTTGATCATCGGGCCAAAGCACACGCCCGACGGAGTGGATTGGGCGGTCGCGCCACACGAATCTTGGCGGATCAGTCCAACGGTTTCGATCGCCGGCGATGTGGGCATGGCTCGCGAGTTGGCCGAACGGATTCCCGGTATGGAATTGGACTCCGCCGCGCATGCTCGCGAACACGGAATCGAAGTTCAATTGCCACTGATGAATCGGTTTTGTCCCGATGCAAGGATCGCGGCAATCGCGATGCATGGCGGTGACTTGGACGACTTTGAATCCGCCGCGACGGCGCTGGCGCAGTGGATTGGGCAGCAGGAAGATCCACCCCTGTTGGTCGTCAGCAGCGATATGAATCACTTTGCCGACGACCACGAAAACCGTCGACGCGATCGATTGGCGCTGGACGCTCTGGCCACCGGCGACGGCGCCGAATTGCTGCGTGTGTGTGCGGAAGAGAACATCAGCATGTGCGGCCAAGTTCCGGCAGCACTTGTATTGATGGTGATGCGCAAGCTGGGCAAACACGCCAAGGCGGAGGAAATCGCCTATGCGACGAGCGCTGAATATGGTGGAACCAAAGATCGGGTCGTCGGGTACGCCGGTGTGATTTGGGAATAGTGCTTAGTTCCAATAAAAAATTTGGAAATTAGCTGACTCTAACGGAATCTATGTATTGGGTTTGGATTGATGAAAGACTTGCGACAATCGGGAATGACGCATCGTTACGCCCGGTCAATGTTTTGTTCGCCAACGGCGAAATACATTGATAGCCTGGGGATGCGGTCACAACGCTTTGCTTGTTCCCTTTCCCCAGGCTACGGATGTGCATGCCCTGTGGGCAAATCTGCGAACGAAAGCGTACATAGAATCCGTTAGAGTCAGGAAATTAGAATTCGAACGGTATTGAGCATCGAGTTCGAACGAATCGTCTCTGGAGGTCGCTGGCAAATTCTGCGGATTGGGTGAAGTTGCACTCGGAGGAAAGACGATGGGATGACAAGGACTATGCAGTCATCCGAACCCCGTTTTAGACCCTCCATCGGCAAGGACGCTGGCGTGAGCATGAAGCAAAAGCAAAACGCAGGCAGCATTGATAGCAACAGCGATAGTCGCGTTGCAGATCACCGTGACCGGTTCAGCGGCGTGCTTTCGATCGCTTGTGGTGGGATTTTGGCGGGTGGTTTCTATGCGGTCGTTTATGCAACGGCGTGGGCACCACTGCAACGTTACTTCCTCGGCCACCCGGTGGCGGTCGCGGCGACGATATTGTTCTGCATCGCCGTTTCGATTTTGGCGATCAAGTATCTGGCGATGCGCCAGCAATGGAGTTTATTGCGTCGTGCGGACGATTCGGCTCTTGCGCCCCAGCGGCGGTCGGATTCACCGGCAAGCGAATTCCGCAGTCAACATGACGCCGGGTATGTCGCACAAAGCTGGTCCAGTGATTTGGCCAAGTTGCCGAGGTTGGTCGGGCACTCTCAATTGGTTGTACGATTGAGAGAAGTGTTGATGCGTCAATCAGGTCGCGGCACGACAAAACACCTGGCCGATGACTTGCGCGAATTGTCGGCGCGCGACGCGGATTCCGCCCACGAATCATTTGCGTTGATTCGAATCATCGTATGGGCGATTCCGATGTTGGGATTTTTGGGAACCGTTATCGGGATCACGCAAACCTTGGGCGGACTGGATTTTTCCAACGGAAATGCGGCGGTCGACAACTTGAAAAGCGGTTTGTACGTGGCGTTTGATACGACGGCATTGGGATTGGTGTTATCGATCGTTGCGATCTTCTTGCAATTCCCTGTCGAACGTAGCGAGCAACAGTTATTGGCCGCGATCGATGAACGCGTTGGTTATCTGACCGGATTACACTTGCCGGGTGATGAGGCGGCGGACAATCAATTCGAATTGTTGGCCCAACTTTGCGACGGCGTTCGTGCGGCGGTTTCCGAATCGCTGAGCAATCAAACCAAGTTGTGGCGTCAAACGATTGACGAGGCCCAGGGATACTGGCAACAAGCACACAACATTCAATCGCAAAGCTTTGTCGATGCGGTCGAGCAAACGCTCTCTCCGGCGCTGCGTGATCACGCCGGGCAAATGAAGCTTTCGACCGATCAGAATCGCCAGCAATTGGAAAATCTGTTCCAGCGCTGGCAATCACAGCTTTCCGGGTGGCAAGAAGTGATTGTTGCCGGTGCCGAGGCGATGACGCGAAAGCAGGCAATGATGTTGGATCAAGTCGATCAGGCAGCTTTGGTACGTGAGCAAGCGACGTCGGTATTGAGTTTGCAGCAAACGCTGGCGGCCAACTTGGACCTGTTGCATGAAACCAATCGGCGGATCGACGACAACATGGGTGCGGCGGCAGGGCAGGGGATGGCCGATGCGATCATCGTACTCGCCCGCGCGGTCGACGTGATGACCAAAGAGGTCTCGGCGATGAAGGCGAAGACCGGCGATCATCAGAGGCGAGCTGCATGAGCGGGCGTCGACGCGAGAAACTTTCGCCGACTCTGTTTCCGTTCTTGGCCGTCTTGGTTTGCACGCTCGGAACACTGATTTTGTTGTTGGCGTTGGTCGCGCAAAACACTTCTGATGCGGCTCAGCAGATCGCCGATGCCAAGGCCGCATCCACGGCTGCAAAGGTCGAGGCCGAGGACGGTCCAGAGCAATTGACCGTCGGTGACGTCCAGTTGTTGGTCGAAGAAGAAGAGTTTCGTTTGACCGAACTGGTTTCGTTTCGCGAGGCGCAAACAGGCGACTTGGAAGACCGTCGCAATCAGCTTGCGCACGTGGAAGATCACATGCGCCGCATCCGCGAGCGGTTGCAACAAATCAGTGATGCGATGGAGCAGGCGGCAGAGGAACATCCGACGCCGGCCACCACCGACGACGAACTGGCATCTTTGAAAACACAATTGGTTCAAGCGGAATCGGTGGTCAAGAAGCTGCGTGATGAAATCAAAACGGCAAAACCAAGATTCGTGATCGTTCCGCACCAAGGTCCCAACGGAACCGACCGCCGTCCGATCTATTTGGAGTGTACGGCCAAGGGGGTGACGATTTGGCCGGAGGGTGTGGCGATCACACAGTGGCAATTGGAACATTCATCGTCCAGTGCCAATCCGTTGGACGATGCGTTGCGCGCCGCCCGGTATTATGCGATGCAGGAATACGGTGACAAGATTCCGCCGTATCCGATGTTATTGGTGCGTCCCGATGGCGTCGAAACGTATTATGCCGCGCGATCGGCGATGCTGGATTGGGACGATCAATTCGGATACGAACTGGTGCCGACGGATGTCTCGTTGGCTTATCCGACACCCGACCCGGTGATGAAACAAAGGATGGAGTATGCAATCAATCAGGCGGTCAATCGAGTGACTCAACAATCCATTGCCCGGTCGGTCATTGGACCTGGCAGCCGTTACCCTGGGTTACCGAGTGATCCGGGCGCGCCGGGTGGATATGCCGATCGACCGACCGGAGGTGAAGGGAACGGTGCGGGTGACTCGGGGAACATTTACGAAGGCGAAAGCGGAGCAGGGCAGGGCGGTACAGCGGTGAACCGGATTGCCGAGGCGTCGTCCCCGGCCGTTCCACAGAAATTTCCCCGTTTATCCGTCTCGCAAATGGACCAACAAGGGCGACGAAGCGGGTTCCGCGATCATCGAATGTTTCCGACGCCGATCTACGGAAGTGGAGGCGGACAAACTGCAGTCACTGCTGAAGATGCAAAACGCCGACTCGAACGTCAGTTGGAGGATTCGGCTTCGACGTTTAGCAGTGTTGACGCGGAACGAGCTTTAGACCAGGCCGCAACGACGGCGGTTGACGAGATCGCCGGTGGATCAGGCGAATCGAACGACCAGACCGATGGAGGTTCGATGTGGCTGAATTCGGCGCCCGGCGGAACCGGCAATTCGGAATCGGAGATGATGGCGGACGGCAACTCGGATGCGGGCGGCGGACAGCGGATCAATTCGTCTGCGACCGGCAGCAGCACACCCAGCGGTTTCGGTTCACAGGGTGGCGGGATGACTGGTATTCAACAGAACCAGCAACCGGTTTCGCAGCAAATGCAATCTCAGCAACAAGCGTCGTCGGCCGACGGGAAAAATGTTGCTTCGTCGTCCAATCTTGCGCAACAACCCAGTTCGAATTCACAGCGAGTCCCCGAATCTCTGGTCCAGAGGACCGGTGTCGATTGGGCGCTGCCCAGCAGCATTGCACTCGGACAAGGCAACGAGATTGTTCGTTCGATTCGGATCCAGGTTCACATGGATCGCTTGGTGGTGTTGCCCAGCGCGGGGGCGCGGATCAGCGAGACGTTTTCCGTTGCCGAAGCCGGTGTGAACATGGCGACGCTACAGATGGCGACTGCGGTTCGCAATCGGATCGAGCGTTGGGGTGCGGCCGCGCCGGGCGCCAGGTGGTCACCACGGTTGATGGTGGATGTGATGCCCGGAGCAGAGAAGCGTTTCATGGAACTGGAACGATTGATGACCGGCAGCGGGTTGCCCATCCAACGTTCTGTGATTCAACAGGCCGACGCAGGGCAACAGGAAACGGTCGGATCAGGAGACCTTCGATGAGCGGACGACGTCGCAACACAGGGGTCTCGGTTGGTCACGATGCGTTTTTGGACATTGTCGCCAACCTGGTCGGCATCTTGATCATCTTGGTTGTGATCTTGGGTGCCCAATCGCATGCGATCATTCACCATGTCACGCCGGAACAAGAACCGCCCGAGGATCCTGAAATGCGGATCGCCGCCGAAGAGGACATGAACCGGTTGGCAAAGGCGGCGGTTCTTGCTGCGTCGGCACAGGCGGATTCGATTCGATTGGAACGGACGATCAAAGTGATGGACGACACGATCGCTCGCCAATCAGAACGACGAACCATTTTGCTGGCGTTGCTAAGCGAAGCCGAGGCCGCTTGGAAAGACGAACAGTCCAAGCTGGATGAAGCCAGTCGTTCGGCCGCACAGCGCAACTCGGAAGCAAAGGAATTGCGAAGCAAGTTGACTGACTTGGCGGGAGAAGAATCGCAACTCACAGACGCTCAGCCGCCGGTGGTCGCGATTTCACATTTGCCGACTCCGATGGCCAAGACCGTGTTCGGCAAAGAAGTTTACTTGCGTCTGAAGGATGATCGTTTGTCGGTCATCCCGTTTGAACAACTTGCCGACGAGATCGGGAGAGATTTCCGACGCACTTCCGGCAGTTTGCGTGAGGGTGTCTCCGATGCGGCGGTCGGGCCGGTGCGTGGTTACGTGGCACGCTACGTTTTGAATCGAAGCAACGAATTGGTTCGCGACGGAAATTCGATCGCCCGCATGAGTCGGGCGCGCGTCATGGTGGCCGCGTTCGAACCGTTGCGAGAACCGCACGGCACACCGATCAAAGAGGTGCTGGAGAACGATGACTGGTTGGATGTCGAATTAAACGGTTACCCGCCGGGCACCACAACGGTGACGGTC
>JAGQPO010000915.1 GCA_020426665.1 Planctomycetales bacterium | reverse complement strand
ATGATGATGATGCCGCCGGTCGTCGTTTCGACGCCATGCAAATTGCTACTGTTCGTTTTGGTTGACGGGTGGCAGTTGATCTCCAAGGCGCTTGTCGCGAGTTTCGCCTAGGAATTACCTGCGGACGTATCCATGAAAGACACCGACTCCAATTTTGGATTCCTGCAACGCAGCGAACTGTGGCTATCGGCCACGTTCCTTGTGATGTTGATCGTGTTGATCATTCCGTTGCCAACGATCTTGTTGGACATGTTTCTGGCGTGCAACATCGCTGCAGCGATCCTGTTGTTGTTGGTAACGCTGGGCGCCAAAAGACCGCTGGATATCGCATCGTTCCCGTCGCTGTTATTGCTTCTAACGCTTTTTCGGTTGTCGTTGAACGTCGCCACAACACGTTTGATTCTTCTGGACGCCAACGCGGGGAAGATTGTTCTGACGTTCGGTGATTTCGTCGTCGGCGGCAACCTGGTCGTCGGTATTGTGATCTTCTTGATCCTTGTCACGATTCAATTCATCGTGATCACAAAGGGTGCGACAAGAATCTCCGAGGTCAACGCGCGTTTCACGTTGGACGCGATGCCCGGAAAACAGATGGCGATCGACGCGGAATTGAACAGCGGCGCGATCGATGAGGTGGAAGCTAGAACGCGACGAAAAGGGTTGACCCAGGAGGCCGAATTCTACGGTGCCATGGACGGTGCCAGTAAATACGTTCGTGGTGATGCGATCGCGGGATTGATCATCATGGTTGTCAACATCCTGGGTGGTGTCGTGTTGGGTGTCAGCGACGGCCAGGCAATTTCTGACGCGTTGCAGGTGTACTCGATTTTGACGATCGGCGACGGTTTGGTTTCCCAAATCCCGGCGTTGATCATCGCAACCAGCGCCGGCATCCTGGTGACAAAATCTGCATCGGAATCCAATTTGGGTGACGAAATCAATCAACAGGTATCCGGAGCCTATCGATCGCTTTACCTGGGGCCAATGATTCTGTTGTTGATCGCGTTCACTCCGGGATTCCCCAAGTTGCCGTTTGTGATTCTCGCAGGAGTGATCTTTGCGTTCGTGTTCTACGCCAAGCAACGCGAGACCGAAAGGAACAAACTTGAAGCGACTCCGGCCGCACCGATCGAACCGTCCGAAACGCCCGAAGAAAAGGGATTGAAAAAATTCGTTCAATCGGAACGAATCATCATCGAAATCGGTGCCGGCTTGATCGCGCTGGCCGAGCCGAAGAAGGGCAAAGGAATCGCGGAACGCATTTCAACCCTTCGCGAGGATGTCGCGACAGAGCATGGATTTTGGGTTCCAGCGGCACGGATAAGGGACAACCTTCAAATCGGCGTCAACGAATACCGTTTCTTGATCTGTGGACGTGAGATCGCCCGCGGAAAAGTATTCGTTAACGACTTCCTGGCGATCAATCCGGGAAACATCAATGCGGAGCTCGACGGTGAACCGATCCGTGATCCCGCGTTTGATCTGCCCGCGAAATGGATCCCGGAATCGTCTCGCCGTCGAGCCGAGGTTTTAGGGTTTACCGTCGTCGACGCACCAACGGTTTTGATCACACACCTAAGCGAATGCTTGCGCAAACATGCTCACGAGCTTTTAAGTCGCCAAGACCTTCAGTCCATGCTAGAGAAATTAAAGGAGATTGCACCGACGACCGTCGAGGAAATCAAACCCGACACGATTCGACCTGCGACGTTGCATCAGGTACTTGTTCATTTATTGCGTGAACGAATCTCGATTACGGCGCTCGAAAAAATTGTGGAGTCTGCGGTTCAATTCGGGCCGTTGATTAAGGATCCGGTCCAATTGACCGAGAAGATTAGGGGTGGAATCGGTCACATCATCTGCGACCGTTTCCGGGACAGCAGCGGGAACGTCCGGGTCATCATTCTTGAGCCGAGACTGGAGCATCACTTTCGCGAACACCTTAGTGGCGAGTCGATTGTGCTGCGTCCCGATCAACTGGAGCGTTTGATCATGGAATTGCAGGCAAAATGGGAGGCATCTCGTTTGAAAAACCAGATCGCTACCGTCCTGGTTGATTCATCCATTCGATACGCGCTGCATCGTACCGTCTTTCGCTCGTTACCAGAGGTTAGCGTCGTCGCCTACAGCGAAGTGCCTTCGGATCTGCGAATCGAATCGGTCGGCATGATTCGATACGAAGACGTGTTGGGATCCGGTGATAACCAAGGAAAAGACCCGTTTGTGCTGGGCCTGCACGGAAACAAAGGACATCAAGAATCAGATAAATGAGTAAGAACGGACAGACTCCCCGCGCATCGATACGTCGCCAAAGAGCATTCCCCGCTGGAACGCTGGTTGCATTGTTGACTGCAATTTTTGTGACGCTGATCGGTGTTGGAATGGGAGTCGATCCATCTACTATCTTGGCGCGCGCTGTTGTTTCGGCGTTGATACTTGGCTCAATCGTTTCGATCGGCGTGGGCGTGATTCGGCTGGCTGACGCGGACTACAAGGATGGCACCGTATCGAAATGAGAGCCACCATTGAAAAAGCGTATAAGGGTTCGGCACAGGCGGATCGCGATCAGCTTGTGATGGAGAACATCGACTATGTCGGACGAATCCTAAGCACGATGACATTCTTTATTAAGAATAATGATCATCGGGAAAACCTACATTCGGCCGGCATTCTGGGTCTTGTTCAAGCAGCGGCCGCCTTTGATGCCGAACAGGGCGTCGCGTTTCGAACGTTTGCCTATCCACGAATTCGTGGCGCAATTGTCGACGAGATGCGCAAACAGTCTCCGTTGTCACCACGATTAATGCGCCAAATCGGGACGGTCAGAAAACTGTGCGAAACGCTTGAACCGCCCATTACGCCCGAACAACTTGCGGCACGGTCGGACCTGACACTCGAAGAGGTTCTGGAGTGTCTGGAGGGGATGCGGTTCATCAAACCAGACAACTGGAATGATCTTTCTGATGTAGTTCATAAAACTTGGCGGACCAGTATCGATTCTCCGGAAGATCTGGCCGAAAAAGAAGAAATCGGACGACTGCTTGCTGAGTTGATCGAACAGCTTCCAGAGAAGGAGCGTTTGGTGATGACCCTTTACTACAGCGAAGAATTAAACCTCGCCGAAATCGGTGCTGCGATGGGACTGTCCGAATCGCGCACTTCGCGATTACTGGCTTCCGCAAGATTCAGACTCGGGGAGGCAATTCGATGGAAGACAAGCTAGACGTGATTGTCCAAGAACGAAAGAAACTGGCGGTCGGACCTCGCGTCCGAGTGGGGCCAAAACAGCAGTGTGCAACCGAACCAGAGGTTCGCATTCACAGGGAAGGTAATCGCATCGAGTCGATTGTCATTTCTTGCGCGTGTGGTGAAGAGATCACGGTAATCTGTGGATACGACGAAGCGGCAAAGTAGTGTATAGATTCTGCGACTACAACCGAGTATCGCGGCAGCGGGTCGCAACATGTTTCGGCTTTCGTGCCGACGCATGGCGATTGCCGATGGCGATGCGACACATCATCAGCGTGCTTTCGCTCGTGATGTTGACGTGTTGCTTCGCCAACCTCGGACAAGCGCAAGAACGCAACTACGCACCACGCGGTCACGCCGCTGGATCGCTGTTCAGCAAGGTTGATCATCTGCAGCAGAGCGTCAAACGAAAATTGAAAAGCGCTTTGGGAGTAAAAGACTCCAGTCAAAACACTCAAGGCGATCAACCCGATCATGATCAAATCCATCACGATCAAACAACTCAGGCCGCGTCCCAATCGTTATTAACACCCAATCAATCCAACCCGGTTGTCGGATCACCTGGGTCAATGGCCCCGGCAAGTCATCGTCGCGGTTTCCAGAACCCTGGCCGGCAAGACGATGGTCGGGTGATCGCGGCAACGGAAAACGGATGGAATCAACCGGAACGCTACCCTTCCCAGACGCTGCCACCGAACAACATGCGGCCGGTTGAATACCGAGATTACGAAGAGCCTCAGGGATACATACGCGTCGCAGAAGATTCCCGTCACAATTCTCAGCCGTTGCCACCGCCGGCCGACGATTCCTGGCCGGCAGAAAATTCGGTGCTGCAGCCGCCTGCTTCATCCGGAAGCCCGGTTCGACGTTGGGAAAGTGACTCAAGATCGTATCCACCACAAGGCTACGCCAATCAACGCCCGATCGGACCCGGCGAAACTCCGAACTATGGCAGTTTCTCAGGGGCCGTCGCCGGCAGCAGTTCACCGTTGCCACGTGGTACGGTTCTCGGAGATTCACAAATCACCGCAACGCAGCACGCTTTGCGATTGATCGAAGAGAACGGAGATTTGAAAGCCAAGCTGGCGATGATGGATGCGGAGATCAAACGGCTTAAGGACAAACTGACTCAGTCGGAAACGCTGCTCGGTCGATCGACCGAAGCGGTGGAAGCCGCGCACCAAGAAATCCAGACGCTCAGTGCGACGAACAAACAACTTCAAACCAGCCTTTCGGATTCGCAGCAACAATACAACCGGTATCTCTTGGAGACCGATCGAATGTTGCAGTCCATTCGCGAAGAGTTGGACGACGTATTGGTCAGAGAAATCTCGGCCAAGGGGAACTAGTTCGGTGCAAAGCAACACATGCAAGTGGCCCCTGGCGGTGTTGTCCGGGATTCTCTTGTTCGCCGCCACATTGTCAACGCCCGGACAATGGACCCTGTCCGCCGTCGCGGGACGTCCCTGTTGTTGCGTGAAAGAGTGCACGTGCGAAGGCAATGGAATGGTTGGCGGAAAAGCAGCCGAACCGCAGCTTCCCACACAACCGATCCGCGTCTCGCCGCTGGCCCAACAATTGCGACCAAATCGTGTCTTGGTGATCACACCCTTGGACCGACAAGACCGCTTGAAAGAGCAGGTTACCTTGATGCGACAATTGGCAACCGAGCTAAGAGGCAAATCTGGTTTCGACGTCATCGAATGCTCCCAACGAGCTTGTGAAGACATGTTCCCCATTCGGACCGGCCAATTTGACGAACGAAAGCTCGTCAGCCTCGGTCGTCAATACATGGCCGACACGATTCTGTATTGCAACATCGAATCGATTGACGCCTACAGTCCGATGAGATTGGAAATACAGTACCTGTTGGTCAATATCGATCAATCGGTCTCGGTCGCCTCCGGATCGCAGCGATTCGATCTTGCCGACGAGGCCGTCCGGCATTGGTTCTACAAATCCATGAACGCGGACCCCGAAGTCGACACGACGCTGAAAAACTCTCCGACCCGATTGATCGAGTTCAGTGCGTCTCGATTGGCAGGCGATATCACGCGGATTTGGAAGTAGGCGCGATCGCCGAAGTGGCGTAAGCTGATACCGCTGCGTCAGGGTTCACGACAGCGGGATGGCCCGGCAGTGGTCACAAAAGTCGTCGGACGCGGAAGATCTGCGATCGAACCCTGTCGTTATCGCGTTTGCCCCTCCCATAAAGATTGGTCGCTTTGGACTGAATGACGAGTGAACGACCATGATACCATGATGGATGAAGGCGTCATTGATTCGGATCAGGCACCCATTCGTCCCGGCGAGGAATGGGCTAACGCGCTGACGCACGGATTGGCCGCATTGTCCGGATTGATTCTAGGCAGTTGGCTGGTATCGACGGCGCTGAATCAGGGTTTTGGCTTGGCGATTGCGTGTGCGGCGTACACAACTTCCGCTGTAGCGACCTTTTCCTTTTCAACCTTGTCGCATGCAATTTTTCGCCAACCGCTGTTGAACACCTTGCGTGCGTGGGATCAGGCGATGATTTATGCCATGATTTCGGGCACCTACACTCCCATCATCTATCGCTTTGCAGCCGACACGACACGCACACCTTTGTTGACCGCCATCTGGGTCGCAGCGTTTTTGGGCATCACCGGAAAACTGCTTCTGCGACACCGCGTTAACAACGTCGCAACAGTCAGCTATTTGCTGTTGGGCTGGTTGCCGGCGATTCCAATGTATGGACGAGTTCCCTTGGAACTTGGCTGGGGAATGTTGCTTGGCGGCGTTTTGTACAGCCTTGGCGTCATCGTGTTGCTGAATGATTCGAAAATCAGATACATGCATGTGGTTTGGCATTTGTTTGTGATGTCGGCCGCCTTGTGCCATTTCCTGTCGATCCGTTGGTACGTCGTCGGGTAACCGCGTGGCGAAGATACGACCGATTCCCAAAATCAAAAGTATTGTGGCGGCTAATCCTTCGACAAACGGTCCAACACATTCCTGGTCACTTGCATGACGACCGGGTCATTTCCACCAAGGCCGTGCGCCCAATCCGTCGTCCCGGCCGTAACGACAGTCCCGCCACCTGCGGAGGTGTAACTTCCTAGAACCGCCGCGCCGATTCGATCTTTTGGAAATCGATCGTACCAATAACTGTCACCCGGAGCCCATCGGGCCTGGCAAGTCCCCACGATTTCGAATGATTCTGGTGTGCCATCGCGGTGCGTGGGAAACGGCAGATCGTCAACCCACTCCATTTCACATCCGTCGCATTCGTATCCGACGATTGTATCCTTGCCGCCAAACAGGTCTGCCTTTTTCATCCCTGTCCCGTCAAGCATCCAGTGGTCGGGTCGGTGGACGGTGAACGCGCCCGATCCGTCCATAAATTGCCCATGGCTGCGGTGGTAACCTCCCCACAAGAACCCAACGCCCGTCAACTGGTTCTCCGGTCGATCTACCAGATGATGGCTCCACGCGGTGCTCAGCAAATGTTGGTCACCGTTTCGATAGATTGGATCCATGTTAGGCGTCTGTTTCCACGATGTAATCCGCCGACCGTCACTGCTGCTCCGAACCTGCCAGCAACACGTATTCCCGCTAAAGAAGGCGACGTTGCCGCCGTTTCGAATGTACTGTTCCAGATGGTCTCGCATCGGTGAAGACCAGTACTCGTCATGCCCGACACTCAGGACCAATTTGTATTGCTTCAAAATCTCCGGACGAAACTCCAGGTCACTGTTGGCGGCATAGTCCAGCTCGTAACCGTTTGCTTCCGCCCAGCGCACAAACGGTAACTCCCATTTACCAAACTGAGATTGGATGGGGCGATCAAACGATACCTCGTGCCCTTGAATGCCGTCGCGGTCGTGGTAACCATACAAACTGTGCCCGCCCCAATTGGTATAAGCGTTGTAGGTATTGGTTGACAGCTGTAACAGAATCTTTGCAGTTGAGCCTGATTCGGCGCCTCGTACGATAAAAAACATTGTTCCCGATGCGGGATCTTTACCGAGCGACTTCATCGTGACCTGGTAATACCCGCTCTTGCAATTAGCCGGCAATTGCCAATTGAACGTGACCGGCCAGCCACATCCGTCCGATGACGCACGGTCGGGAATCGTTTGGGGATGACAAGCAACGCCTTCTTGGCGATACAGTTCGACGGTTTCCGAGCCCAACCGAGCGATCGTCAAATCGACGGTCGGCTCGCTGGAAGACAGATGAAACTCGACGTTCTCTCCCGGCGCGTAACTGAGCGCACCGGTGTAACCGAGGACGAATGGCTGATCAGGCAATTGTTGGTCAGCCTTTGCATTAGCCAACATTCCTGCTGTCAGGATCAACATCGCGATGGATGATCGCATCAAGGAAATCATTACTTTCTCCAGATGAAACGGTGTGCTGAAAAACATCGGTTCGTCGCGATCGACATCGGCCAGCGGGGAGCTTTTTCTTCGCCAGACGCTACGTCTATTGTGGGTTACTCAGCGAGCCAATGAATTGTTTGTAGGGCATGTCAACGAGTACGAAATATTTAATTTGTGATTGTCAACCCACAACGACACCTGCCAGCCACGGTCAGGCATCACGTCTGAACCAGCGATTCGCTGTTGACGATTGTATCCCGAATCGGTCGTTCCGGAATGGTGTGCAGGCCAACTTGCGAGCTTGTCGGAATCCACTGAATCGGTCTCAACATCCCCCGAGGATCCGAGACCGTTGTCCGAACGCGATATTGGGCACCGTTTCCTAACTCTTTGATCTAGGCAATCGCGACCATATTTAATCGGCCATCCACCGATCCGAACGACTGTAAACTGTGGAGCGTCCAGTTTGATGCATTCATCTGTCCCGCCGAAAAGACGAGTCGCGTGGACTATGGGATTTCGATTGATACC
>JAGQPO010000914.1 GCA_020426665.1 Planctomycetales bacterium | reverse complement strand
CTACAAACTGGGGAACAATTTTTCATTCTTCTACCAGCTCGCTTATAACCCGCGATGGCAGAACATGATCAAGACCATGGAACGGGTCGGCCAGCGAGAGATGATGCCGGCCAGTGTGGTCGCATCGATCCCTTTGGAAGATCGTGAAAACGCTTTGCATTCATTGCCGACAGAGACTCGTGAAAAATTGACCGGACGTTGGGAAGCGTACAGCGGGTACAGCGAGGAGACGAAAAAGAAGCTGCGGCAAACCGCGATGAGTGTTCGTGATGCGGATGACAGCGAATTGCTGCTGCGAACGATGAAAGCGGCTTCGGTGTGGATGGAAGGGCTAGGCGAACAACTGCGCGACCAAATGCAGAGCGACGATGAAGCCGTTCGAACGCAGGCGATCAATGATGCGATCGATGTGACATTAAGCTCTCTCGCCCGAGATTCGGGACGTCTGATCAGTGAAGAAACCTCGGATCAAATTTATTCGTGGTTGCGGCTTTTGTTGCAACTACGGCTGGAATCGGACCCGGAACTTGACGCCGCTTTGGACCGCTGGAAACGAGTTTTTGTTACACAGGGAGGCAGCGAAGAATCGGCAACGTATGTGTTTCTTCGAATGATGCTCGGCGGCCAGTTCGTGAGAGGTCGTTCGGTTGGCGGCATGCGAGGCGGACTTGGATTTGGCGGGTTCGGACCGGGTGGCCCAGGTTTCGCAGGGTTCACGGGGCCGCCTCGACCGCCGGAGAACGGCGACGATCAAAACGTTCGAGACGGTGAGCGACCTGATCCCAATCGGCGCCCGCCGATGCCCCGTATTCCGTTGGTCACGGACCAGGAATACGAAGATCTGGTCAAGCATCTCCTTGGCGATGACGCTCGCGCGGACTTGGAGGCGCTGACGAACCTGTCCAAGGAATTGTCAGGCGACGATGTGACGCCGGTCAATGCAACGCTTCGCACCTGGGCCTTTGAATCACTGCGCCGTAATTCGCCGTTCAACGGTTCGGCCGATACGACGCCTCTGGAACGCTACAAAATCAATAAGGAACGTGATAACTCGGATGCGTTTGATTTGTTGCCGCCAGAGGAGATCTTAAACGAGATCTACTTGCGCCCTGAACGTCGTCGCGGCGGTCGCCCAGGTTAACCGCGGTGTACTGCATCGGGGTTTGTTGAAATCCACAGCGACCGTCTTTCGTTACGGGCGAGAGTCGTATTTGGCAAAAATCATTTTGCCGGCGTTGGTTTGCAACGTGCTCGTCACGCGAACATCCAATTCCTGGCCGATCTTGTCTCGGGCGCCTTCGACCACAACCATCGTGCCATCGTCCAGATAGCCGATTCCTTGTTCGGCACCTTCGCCCGGCTTGATGATTTTTACCGCGAACGATTCATCCGGAAGATAAACAGGCCGAAGCGAGTTACTGATTTCGTTCAGATTGATGACCGGGACGTTGTGCAGTTTGGCTACTTTATTCAGGTTGTAGTCACCGGTGACGACTTTTCCTTCCAGGTGTTTAGCGAGCAACACCAGCTTCAGATCCACGGTCTGCCCTGCCAATTCGGGCAGCTCGCGGTCAAAAATCATCAAGTCGACGTTGTTGTCGGCGCGCATACGATTCAAGACGTCCAATCCGCGACGTCCGCGAACCCGTCGCAGTTTGTCACTGCTGTCGGCGATCGCTTGGAGTTCACTGAGCGCGAATCGTGGCATGATCAGTTGATTGTCAAACACACCGGTGTTGACCAAGTCAGCGATACGTCCGTCGATGACGACACTGGTATCAAGAACCAGCGGCTTGAATCCTTTGACTTCGCGAACGAATTCGACGTACGGAATCAAGAATCGAAAATCATCTTTGGTTTGGATCAAGATGCTGACGCAGACGTAACACAACAACATCCCCATAATCAACTTGACTGCGTTACCAACCAACAGGGATTGGGCAAACAACGGTGCGATCGCGATCCACAGGATGTAGCTGAGCAAAATGCCGATCAGCACACCAAAATAAACAGCGGAGATCGAGTCGATGCGTTTTCGTGGGATGAAAATGTCGCCCATGATGGCGACGACTGCGATCCCCATGACGCCTGCGAAGACGACGTAGGGATTGATTTCCGCATCACTTGGCAGTGCCGTGTTGATAATCCACGACACTCCGCCGGCGCAAAGCAAGAAAACGCATCGAAGGATAATCAGTTCCATCAGACTACTACATCTCAGAATCGAGAGCTAAAACCATACCGGGGGGACCTCGCGTCACCAATCACCGGAAAACGCTGTCACAGTTTAGATGACTTTCGGAGTTGACCCCAAGGGGACTCGACATCCGAATGGTTCTTGGGGGGCAAATGTGCCCGAAAAACCGGGAGAAACACGATATTCGGCACAGCTTCCGCCATCTGGATCAGTCGCCGAGAAGGCAGTGCTTCGTCAACGTTTGATTTTGGGGTA
>JAGQPO010000913.1 GCA_020426665.1 Planctomycetales bacterium | reverse complement strand
TCTCGTATCTATTGGCGATCGGTCATGCCATCGCAGCGGCGCCGCCGAACATTGTTTTCGTACTCTGTGATGATCACCGATTTGATTGTTTGAGTTCCGCCGGCCATCCCTTTATCGAAACTCCCCACATCGATGCGATCGGTGCCCAAGGGGCAAGATTTACAAATGCGTACGTGACGACTTCGCTGTGCTCGCCAAGCCGCGCGTCCATCCTGACCGGCCAATACGCGCATAACCATCGTGTGGTTGATAACTATCACCCGGTCGACCCGAACCTTGTATTCTTCCCCCAGCAACTTCAAAAGGCCGGTTACACCACCGCGTTCATCGGCAAGTGGCACATGGGTGGCGACATCGATGATCCGCAACGCGGGTTTGACCACTGGATCGCGTTCAAGGGACAGGGCACCTATTGGCCGGACGGACACGGCACCACGCGAGAAGTTCCCCAGACGACATACGACGGTTTTAATGTGAACGGGAAACGCGTCGATCAAAAGGGATACATTACCGACGAATTGACCGATTATGCGATCGATTGGCTCCGCTCGCGTGACTCCGCCAAACCGTTCTTTTTGTACGTCAGTCACAAAGGCGTACACGCCGACTTTGTCCCCGCCGACCGGCACCGTGGCCGATATGACAACCAACCGTTGCCGATCACCATCCCGACGCCTGAGCAAATGGCCGCCGGCAATTTGCCGATGTGGGTGCGTAATCAACGCAACAGCCGACACGGCGTCGATTTCGGTTACAACTTGGCCGACTTTTCACCAACGGTCTACTATCGACGGTACTGTGAATCCATTTTGGCGGTGGACGACAGCGTCGGTCGACTGAACCGGTACCTAACCGACGCCGGCATCGAACAGAACACGATTTTCGTCTACATGGGCGATAACGGTTTTCAATTCGGTGATCACGGGTTGATCGACAAACGAGTTGCTTACGAAGCGAGTGCAAAAGTCCCACTGCTGATGAAAGCCCCCGGACGAATCCCGGCGGGTCAAGAATACGGCGGTCTGGTCGGCAACATCGACATCGCACCAACCTTGTTAGAAGCCGCCGGCGCCCAGACCCCGGCCAACATCGATGGAATCAGCTTCTGGAGTTCGCTCTGTGACGAGTCCCAACAAACTTCATCCCGTCAACATTTGCTTTACGAGTATTACTGGGAACGCAATTACCCCCACACACCGACATTGCATGCAGTAATCGGCGGGCGCTGGAAATACATTCGATGTCACGGCCTTTGGGATCGGGATGAATTTTACGACTTGGAAAACGATCCCCAAGAGATGAACAACCTGATCGATTCGAAACCGCACCAAGACCAGATTCAACAGATGAACACACAACTATGGTCTCTGATCAAAGCATCAAACGGAACCGAGATACCCTTATTAGAAGATCGCGGCCCCACTTTCCCCTGGCGCCACCCGAAGCATTCCGCCCAAGCCAAATTCCCCAGCGAATACTTTCGCGAAAGCGAAACGGAATAGAGTTCCAAGTTCCAAGTTCCAAGTTCCAAGTTTCAGGTTCCAAGTTTCAGGTTCCAAGTTTCAGGTTCCAAGTTTCAGGTTCCAGGTTTCAGGTTTCAGGTTGAATGTTCCAGGTTTCGGGTTTCCAGAATCCAACGAAATTTATGTAGCACTCTCAGGTGAGCAATGGGATCTATTCCGGCAGCGAACCTATCAGCCCCCCTTCTTGAAACTCTTTCATTGGTAGCAGCCCGAACATCCTCCCTAAGAACTTCGAATCAAATTCACCGCGTCACACGTAAATACCGGCGGTAATTTTTGGCCGCACCGTCCCAGCTGATCTCCCTATTAGCCCGGCCACGCGATTCTCGTGCTCGGCCATGGTTTCCCACTCGTTCTGTGGTCTACCCGGCAGACTGTGCGCGTAGTACATCACGGGACCTCCGCTGGCGAGGAAAATCTAAATCACTCGCACGCGATGATAGCGGACCCGTTGGCACGGCTGGTCAATTGACGGCCGTTTTTTATTTCATTTGGCCATTTGTGGACCAGATCCGTCGGGTCTTGTTTTTGATCGGTCTGATCCGTCGGATTAGACCGATCCGACAGATCTTATTTTCGATCCGTCTGATCTGTCGGATTGGACTGATCCGTCAGATCTTGTTTCGATCGGTCTGATCCGTCGGATTGGACCGATCGGTCAGATCTTGGCGATGATCTGTCCGATCGGGGCCCTGATCACCGGGCCTTGCGTCAATCGGCGTTGTCGATCCGGACGAGACGCCCGGTGTTCGGCGGCTCAATTTCATTGGCATCGTCAAAGGCATCTTCAAAGGCGTCTTCTTCATCAATCAGGAAACCTTCGTCGATGTCAAATCCACCGATTTGCCGCGTGAAGCCATAGTTCCCCTCACCCACATGTTCTGACAAGGTATTCATCACCTGAGAAATGAACGCCGGGCTATCGTTGGGACCTTGGATGAAACATGGCTTTCCGTCGCGCCCGAACTGAAATGTCTGATCACATTGTGTTTCGTCCACGTCACTCCAAATCCGCTTGACGCGTTCGTAATCGCCGCGCGGCGAAAGCCCAAATTGAGCCGCCCACGTGACCGAGTCGGTGACCAACTTCTTGGCAGCCACTGGATCGCAGCTTGAAATGGACATGCGTGAACGCATCCTGTCGAGAGACTCTGACAATTGGCTCGGCATCACTACACTGACAGATGCGTCTTTGACACCCAAGCACAACTTGTCAACCAGGAAACACACAAACACGACGCGGCCGTCCGAAAGCGGTCGGGTGACGATCACCGAACCGATCCCCAGACGGTCGTCGCTCTCGAACAGTGTACCGGTCACGTAGCAGCGATCAATCGGCGCCCGCGACGCGGCGGCGATCTGTCCGGCGACCGATTTTAATGCGTTCTTTTCGGAAGCCAACTTTTTGCGTTTGGCTATTTCTTTGCTTCGCTTTTTCGCCAGCTTCTTTTGTCGACTTTGTTCCGTCTTGACCATGATGACCTCCGTTGTGCACAGTTACTTGGCCTGCCGTTACTTGGTCCGCCGCTACCGTATCATTTTCACGCTTCGTCGACGTTCCGACAAGAGCAATGAATCTGAGATGTCGATCCCCTGTAGCAATATCGCATTGCAGATCGATGCATCACGTTGGACCGACTTAAAGCGTGATCGGACAACTGACGGCAAGTGACTTGCAAGATTCGCTGTGGCAGGACCGATGCCAGGCAGCGCGTGCCGGCGTCTTGACGCAAACGGCGCCTAACGCGATGGTAATCGGCAGCGGACGATCCGCCGCCGCTTTGAAATGCGGGCACCGCAGTGATTCGGTTGAGAAAATGATCGGTCCGATCTGCCGGATTGGACTGATCGGCCAGATCTGTTCCCGATCACTTCCAAACCGGACGGTGCCCATGTCAATGATTCGCAACAGCGGCGGTTATCGCAAACTTGCATCGTTTCAGACGGCGACGCTGATTTACGACACAACGGTTTGGTTTTGTGAACGATACCTCGATTCGCGTTCGCGTACCGTCGACCAGATAGATGATCCAGGCGGCACGCTCAGGGCGACAGAACATCGCCGAGGGAAGTCGCGCCTCGGCGACGTCATCCCAAACGGAATTGCGGTTGGTCAACGTGGCGCGGGCAAGTTTGGAAGAGCTGCTGCTGGATTACGAGGTTTTCTTGCGGCACCGAAGGTTGACGTTGTGGCCATTGGACAGCTCACAGGCATCCGCAGTGCGCGGAGTACCGCGTCAGTTTCGACACGATCAGTCGGATCGGTCGAATCCGACCGATCTGACGGATCTTAGCGACCAGCAGCGATGGGCGCTGTACGCACCCTGGCTAGACAACGACGACGCGGAAATTCGCGCCAACGCAGTGATTTGTTTGATTCATCAGGCCAACTTTTTGCTAGATCGACAGATCTCTGCGTTGGAAAAACAGTTTGTCACCGAAGGTGGCTACAGCGAACGATTGGCGGCCGCGAGGCTGGCCGAACGGGGACGA
>JAGQPO010000912.1 GCA_020426665.1 Planctomycetales bacterium | reverse complement strand
ATGGCCCACGAAAAACCTGGCCAAACGTTGCAACCAACGGCGCTCGTGCACGAGGCCTACATTCGGCTTGTGGCCGACCCGGAAATGCGTTGGGAAAGTCGCGGGCACTTTTTTGCCGCAGCGGTCCGATCGATGCGGCAAATCTTGATCAACCGGGCGCACCGGAAGCAGGCGGAAAAGCACGGTGGAGGGCGTAAACGCGAAGAACTTTACGATTTCAACTTCTTGCAGGAACCTGAGCCGGAACGGTTGATCGCGCTGGATAACGCGCTGAAGGTTCTGGAAGAAATTGATCCGCGGAAGGGAAAGATTGTCAACTTGCGATATTTCGGCGGGCTAAGCATCGAAGAAACAGCCAAGGCGCTCGGTCTGTCACCGGCGACCGTCAAACGCGTTTGGCAATTTGCCCGAACTTGGCTGCACCGTGAAATGGCCGAGTGAGCAAGATTTACTGTGGTGAACTGTGGTCGATTTGACAGTCGCGAAACGTATTCAGGTTTGTGTAGCGGAAGTCGTCAAGACTTTCGACCAGTTCCGCTACCCAAAAATTAAGCTTTGACGCACCACCAACGATCGTGAGGTCAAGCGACATCGAAAACCAGGTGAAATCAAAAACTGGAAATTCTGTCAAAGAGAATCGCGGACTGGCAATTTGGGAGGATTGGGACGAGATCAACGAATTGGCATTAAACACTCCAGTCGGCGGAGGGGGCAAGTCGATTTAGGCGAAATACGTGATTCCGTAGGGCGTCTCATGGATGAAACTCCTCATTCGGATCACTATCCGACAAAGCCGTGAGCTGACAGGGATCAACATGTTCCGTAAAAGGCAAGGACGCCTCGCAGCCGTCGCACTTCTGGCGATATGTTCTACAAACGCCGTCCGTGCAGACGAACCTGATTTTCGACTTCTGCGAATTGCTGAAGCTCTTGCCGCGACCGGTGTTCTTCCGGTTCAATTCGAGGAATTTGAGGAGCCTAACATCCTGGGCAGCGGTGATTCGCAAGCCGTCGGACAACAGGGAATGCAGCCGGTGGATTCCGGACCTTCGACGGGTTTCGAGTCGTTTGACACCGGAGCCTTGCCCGAAGATTTCGGTTTCGGTGATTGGAGTTTGATCAGTCGACCGCAGCTTAGTACCGACACATCAACACTTGTCGATTCTGCCACGTTCGTCGACGAACTAGAACAGGTTCAAGGTACCAGCGAAGTTGGTTTGACCGAGGCCCCTGCGGTCGACATTGTAACAGCCAGTACGTTTAACCTGACGTCGACTCCAGATGTCGGTGAAACACTGACCAATAACGCCAGCAACCAAACCGTTCGCGCACGTCGCCGAAGCCCGATTGGATTCGACCCCAGGATTCGCGGCTTCTACACCGGCCAGCTTTATACCAGTCACGACGGCGCCTACCAATTTCCGGTCCGAAGTGACTTGGACGGCGTGTTCTCAAAGATCGATCAATCGCTGATCGGAAACGTACAGGTCTTCAGTGGACCGTATACCGTTCGTTACGGCAGCGGATTCGCGTTCATGAACGTCGACACCATCCCCGCACCGCGCTACGAATGCGGATGGGAAAACCACATTCGAATGGGCACGAATGTACGCACCAACGGCGGACAAACCTACAACACCATGACACTGTTCGGCGGTGGCGAAAGCTTGGGCTACTTTGCCAACGTCGGTTATCGCAAAGGTAGCGACTACGAAGCCGGCAACGGGCTGCTGGTTCCATCCAGTTATGACGCGTTCAACTTGTTCTCCGGTATCGGATATGACATCGATGATCAAACACGAAGCGAACTGCGTTACACCCATATCGATCAGGGCAATACTGAGTACGCGGGACAGTTCTTTGACGTCGATGATTTAAAGAGCGACGGATTGACCCACAGCTTGATTCACCGCGATGAGCGAGCCGGTTTTGCATATCGAGTTGACACGTGGGCCAACCATACCGAATTTAACGGGGACACCAGCAACGGCAGCAAACGAAAAGCAGATTTTCCAGTGCTGCAACGTGTTGATGATTCATTGCGACTAGCACTCACACCGGCCGCACCGGGGATCGGCGTCGGAAACAACTTATCAACGATTCTGACTAATAACAACACCATCAATACGACCAACAGCACAGCCCAGTTCGGTGCGACGGTTGACGGCAGCCTAACGAGCGCAGGTATTCGAGCCGGCGTCACACAAGAAATCGATCGTGACCGTACCGTCGGTATGGGGCTTGATTTCCGATATCTCCGCCAAGAGATCTCGGAGCAAATCTTGTTGGATCAATTCTTGCAAGCAAGCGGCGACCCATTGAACACTCCGGTGGCATTGCTGAACTCGCAGACCGGTTTGCCCACGGCGGAAATCTTTGAACCCGGCATGTACTTTGAATATTCGTTCGCTCCACAAAGTTACATCGATACGGCCGTCGGTGCTCGCATCTCGTTTGCATCCAGCCAAGCCGATCCGAACAAGGTCAACAGCCGATCCAATTTCCGGGCCGGTGGAACGGGCGCGATCAATGAAGATTTGGATGTGTCTGATGTTTTGACATCGTTCTTTATGACCAACAACATCGATTTGGCGCCGAACTGGTCGGCGCGATTGGGTGCCGGTTACGCCGAGCGATTGCCGAACCTGGAACAGCGTTACAGCGACGGACTGTTTTTGGCGATCATTCAAAGCGGTTTCAGCCGCGTGATCGGTGATCCCAGCTTGTCCAAGGAGCGAAACTGGCAGGTCGACGCCCAGATGAACTTCGAAAGTGACTATGTCCGCTCGCGAATCAGCGGGTTCCATAGCTGGATTATTGATTACATTACCTATGAAGCAAACCGCATTCTGCCTCCCGATGGAGCCCGTCTTCTGCAAGCGATCAACACCGATTATGCAACGCTGACCGGTTTCGAATACTACTGTGAAGCCGATCTGACGGACGGGTTACAGGCATTCGGAAACCTGGCCTACCTGGATGGCCGTGATCGTGAAATCAATCAGCCTCTGGCAGGAATCAACCCGCTGGAAGGCAGACTTGGATTGCGTTTGGTTGATACAGGAACGCAGAACCGATGGGGCTTTGAATGGGGGCTTCGAATGGTTGACAACCAGAACCGTTTGGCAACCCTCCGTGAGGTCGCTCCGGCAACAGGCGTTGTTACATTGGAAACGCCAACGCCAGGATTCACCACCAGTTACCTGCGTGGTTACATTCGGCCGCGAGACCACGTCAGCATCACAATGGGTGCCGAAAACCTGTTCGACAGAAATTACTACGAACACCTGAACCTACGGATTCCGGCCGACCAGCAACTGGGCTATGGCCAAACGGTTGTCCTGTCACCCGGGTTCACGCCCTACTTCGGTGTCGAAATCGACTACTAACGTGATAGCACGTTACCTGCAATCAATTCGCACGTAACAAACTGAAAATCAGAAACACCGCCTGAAACAAAACAGACGGTGTTTTTTTATGGACAAAGTCAACTTGGTTGTTTGTCGCAGAAGTGTCGCCAGTCGATTCGTTGGGTGGCTTGATGAGTATCAGTAGACTTTGCTTCCTGCCGGACAAGCCGGCCAGGGGAGCCGATCCTTGTGGCTGGTGCTTTCTAATTGGAAAAAGTGCGCCCATGTCGG
>JAGQPO010000911.1 GCA_020426665.1 Planctomycetales bacterium | reverse complement strand
GAGTTGGTTGGTCGATTCACAACGCGAACTAGTGCTTCGTCTAGACTTAGGTATGGTGGGGTGAGATTTGTACAACGGACTTCCAGTCCGTTGTACCCGACGCTCGTCGACGGACTGGAAGTCCGTCGTACCCCCAAAACAAGAATTGACGAAACTCTAACGTACCAACTGTACAGATCAAAATCGGCCGACGGACAAGTGGACACAGTATAAACTAGCACCCCAAAACGTGCAATGAATTGCGGCGATTTGCCCCCATTCAAAGACTGTTTTCGATACCGCAACCTGCTCGATTTTCCACCATCCATGCCAGGATTTCGTCGATGCGTCCCGTCTTGCTTTTCGATGTCATGGATACTCTGGTTTACAACCCGTTTAACGCAGAGATTCCAGACTTCTTCGGGCTCACCGTCGGACAATTGCTGGCCGAAAAACAACCGGATGCCTGGCCCAAGTTCGAGATGGGATTGATCGACCAGGCGGAATACATGAGGACGTATTTTTCCGACCGCCGAACCTTTGACCATGCGGCTTTTTTGGAAGTAGTCAAACAAGCCTATCGCTGGATCGACGGTACTGAATCGCTGCTACAGGAGCTTCGTGGACGGGGATTCGAAATCCATGCATTTTCGAACTATCCCATTTGGTACCAGACAATCGAAGCAAAGTTGAAACTGTCACGCTATCTCAATTGGACGTTTGTTTCGTGCCGAACCGGCATCCGCAAGCCGGACGTTAGAGCGTACCAAGCCGCGACGGAGCAACTGAATTGTGCCCCGGAAAATTGTCTGTTTATCGATGACAACGCATCGAATTGCGACGCCGCCGAATCGATCGGCATGCGGGCCATCTTATTTTCGGGTTCCGCTAAACTTCGCGACGAATTGACCGTTGGCGGTCTGATTTGGGGCGATGGCGTGAAACGTGGCGGCACATTCCTTTAGCTAGCATCACTGTCGCGGCGGCGAATTGCCGATTAACGGGAAGAAATCATATCGACAGACGTCAAGATCTGCCGAACCCGTTCAATGGGAATATCGATCATCCATTTGCATACGGCGATGAAAGCCTTTTATCTCGTCCCGTTTCTCCTGCTGTGTACTGGGTGTACGCTCACCCACAATCTTGCGCGGACGACGATCATCCAACCGATACAATATTGCACTCATCTTGATGAAGTGTTGGAGCGTCGATGCTTTCGCAAAATGGCGGAAGTCGAGTTGGAAAAGGAACGATGCGCGGCGCGTGCACAGTCCGACGACTATGTCAGTCCGCCTTTCTCCATCGACCACGAACGGGGCTTTGAAGACGGCTTCGTCGACTATCTTGTCTATGGCGGAACCGGAAACCCGCCGCCTTTACCGCCCCGCCGATATTGGTGGAGCGATTGCGGCGGAGTGAACGGTTGCAATGCGATTCAAGAATGGTTCAAGGGATTTGAACACGGCGCCGCCGTTGCGAAAGCATCAGGCTGTCGCCAGTGCGTGACGGTCCCGTTGAGTGATTCATTGCTGATTGACAACTTGCCGATTTACCCGAGTCACTGGAGCGAAAGGATTGAACCGGCTGCATTAGATCCGGAAGTTGATCCTTTGCAAGAACAGAACACGCCGGTCAATCGGGATGAAAATCTAAACGATATCGATGCTCCGTCTCCGGCCCAAGGTGACGGTAACATCCAATGGATCGGTCCGGGTGCCAGAACGCCGGTCGACCGGCTGCCAGAAAGCACCACGCCGCTGTCGGACTCCAATCCCAGCAGTCCTTCAGACATTGATTTTCCGCTGCCGGCAGTGATTGAACTTCAAGCCGCCTTTGCGATCCAAGAATCCGCAATCCCGATTCCTTCGGCAAAGAAAACGACTGCGCCACGGCGCATGCAATTGCCTATCATTCGGACCGAATTGGACATGGCACCGACTCGCGAATTGGTGCCTGCCAGATGATCGTTTCACACAAGCGGAATTCGTTGGTTGATTTTCAGGCATCGTTGCGACGATCCTGCGACGCTGATACCGCCATGCATTGTGCGCGTTCGGCGATGCGCCGTCTAAGTTCATTTATGTTGGCAGCGTGCCTGACGTGCCTGGCGAGTGGTTGCGCGTCATGGACGAATCCGGTACTCAATGGGATTCCGGTTCGGAAACTGCCCCCCGAGCTGTTGTCACAGTCCCGTCGCGAAGGGCTGCAAACGGTTCCCTTATCACTGCTCCGCCAAAAACCGCCGAAGGATTATGCACTTGCCGCGGGCGACGTTCTTGGGGTCTACATATCGGGTGTCTTTCCGCTGACGCTCGCGGACCAGCCGCTGACGACTCCGCCTGTCTACTTCCCGTCGCAAATCGATCCGTTGGGGGCCGGATTGCCTCCGTCGCTCGGTTACCCTGTCACCATTCGCAATGACGGAACGTTGGCATTGCCGTTGGTCGATCCTATTTCACTGGACGGATTGACGATCGAACAAGCCAACCAGCGAGTTCGCGATGCGTACTCCGAGAAAGGAATCTTGCAGCCCGGACGCGAGTCGGTGATGCTGACGCTGATGCAGCCCCGACAGATTCGCGTGATGGTGTTCCGCCAAGAAGTCGGAGGATTTGCAGCCGGCGGACGCGGCGATATCTCGACCAACAACGTCAAACAAGGCACAGGTCATGTCGTTGATCTTCGCGCTTACGAAAACGATGTGGTCAACGCATTGGTCAACACGGGCGGACTTCCCGGACAGGATGCTTACAGCGGTGTCTTTATCTTTCGGGGCGGATTGGACGAAACCGGATTGGCGGAACATCTGCAAACGCTATCGCCGGGGGAGAAGCCTTCGATCCATTCCGAACTTTCGGTCAAGGTCGACTACATTCCGACGCGTTGGCCGGCCGGTCAACCGCTGCCGTTCGAACCCGAAACCGCCGTCCTGCATGAAGGTGATGTCGTTTTTCTAGAATCGCGCACCAACGATCTCTTCTACACCGGCGGACTGCTGCCGGCTGGGGAACGTACGCTGCCGCGCGACTACGATCTTGATGTTGTCGAAGCCGTGGCCCAAGTCAGAGGAACATTGTTGAACGGTGCATTTGGTGGCAACAACTTCAACGGATTGCTGATCCAGAAGGGAATTGGAAATCCCAACCCGAGCGCGCTGACGGTGATTCGCCGGACGCCCAACGGAGGACAAATACCAATCAGTGTAGACCTGAATCGAGCACTGGTTGATCCGCGGGAACGAATCATCGTTCAGCCGGGCGATGTCTTGATTCTTCAGGAACGGTTCGGAGAGTCGCTGACCCGCTATCTGAACGACATCTTTAATTTCAACGTTTTGGTCTATCAACGCGGCAGCGCCAGCACTTCGGCTGCCGCACCGACGGGAACGGTCAACTGATCGGCAATCATGGATCACCTAGCGGTGTGTGCAGTGATTACTTGACAGGTCTCGGCGAGATCGGATGTATCGAGGGCAAAACTCGCGATTCCTTTGGCGATCTGAATTGCAGCGTTCAACCCGGCATTGGGATGGCTCAACTGGTTTAAAGCGTTGGCATATAACCTCGCGCCGGCTTCACCGGCGCTGACCGGGCGGATCGATGGCCGGATGCCGTCTCCACGGTACGTTATAAAAAATGCCGCCTCGACGCGACACGTCGATTCGGTGGAGACGCTCGGCAATTGCGCTACCGGAACGTGAATCGCGCGAGGCGTCGTGACGGCCTGTGCCGGTAACGGAAACGCCGGTGGCGGTTGGTCTTTTAATCCAAGCGCCCGCGGATAGGGATGCACGTACAGTGTCGCCAGGTCGATCGGCGCCAATTCGTCACTCACGTACCGCCAACCATGGTGCAACATCCCCCACAGCGTTGTCGATTTGCCTCCT
>JAGQPO010000910.1 GCA_020426665.1 Planctomycetales bacterium | reverse complement strand
ACATCTTGCCGTCGCGAGGTCAGCTCTTCGGGTTTGTGCCCCGGCAGTAACATCTTGACCGAATGACATTCAACACTCGCCAGCTCTTCGATCATCGCGACTGACAGTGAGGCCTCGCCGTATTCCAGCAGCGGACCCAGAGTGAATTTCTCGCCTGGAGGAAACATTTCTTCGTTGCCGAACAAATGCTTGCCGATTAAACGCCGATAAACCTCGCGTTGCGGAATTGTTTCTGCATTGATTCGGAGCTCGCCAATCAGTTTGTCGAACACAGCAACGTCATGCTTCAGTGGCCGACAGATGAGCGAATCCGGCAATCCCTGTTCGAGCACATCCAACCGCCGCATCGGTGTGCCATGACTGACGAAGACATACAGCGAACCGTCGTTCTGATTGCACTGCGCTGACGCTCCTCGACCGCAACCGCGCCGATAGAACCATTGGTCGAGGTCTCGTGTCAATGTGCGAGTCCCCGTCGCAAGATCCGCCACAAGTTGCGGTGGCGCTGATGACTGTGACTGGAACGACGTAAACGCTCTTCGTGATTGCGCGGAATGGTGGCTGAGCATTCGTTCCGCTCGATCACGGTCGCGGAGAAATGCTTCGATGGCCACGTCTCCGGGAAAAGGATCGTCTTCGTTTTGAAACGTGTCGATCAGTCCATCGATTTGGTCGAACAACAGATCGACCGTAGCCCGGCCCGTCAAACCATTGACGATATGCAGAGCATCCAGAAGGGGCGGTGGCGTATTCGCATCCGGAGAAGCGAACACTTCGGAGAGCCTCTGAACGTAATCCTTGTGGGAAAGAGCGTTCTGGTCTGGATGCAATTGCTTCTCGGAAAGGTAATCACGAAACGGCTCCAGGAATTCCCGAAGCCGTTGTGGTTTGATCGATAGCAAGAATGGCAAGTTGGTAAATCGTTGATAGTTGAGGGTGTGCATCGATTGTCCAAAGCGGATCACGAACAGGTCATAAAGCGTCCATGGGGAAAAAGGTCAGTTCCATTCCGAATGGCTGATAAAAAGTGCGACGTGGCTGAGCGATGGCGGATTCCACCACCGATCCAATTGGGTCTCCGTTCCGCTCGTCCGTGGCCTGCTGTTCGAGCGATCCGTTTGGGCGTCCTACCAATTCACCCAGCCCCGTCGCCGGAGTTGCTAGCATTGCGATAGGGGTGGACACGTTTGGTCACGCGGCGAAAAGAAAAACGGTGAATTCTTGGATGAAGTTCCGAGTGCAGCGACGAACGCTAGATCCTCAGGCGTTGATCGTTCGGGGAAAAGTTGTCGGAAGCCATCGAAGGCCAGGCGGTCCCACGGCGGCGAATCGAGAATGTCGTCCATTTTCTCAATCAGGTCGTCATCGCCTTCCTCAAACTCACCATGTTCCAACGAGGCGAGGTGCTGAGGCGAAATCCAAAGTTGCTCGGCGAGCTGGGGCAGCTCAAGGTGATTTTCAAGTCGACGAATGCGGATTTGGGCACCAAACGTTTGCGGGGTCATCTGTCACTCCATCCTGGAAGCGGGAAACGATCTTCGGCCGGCAATCGAGATTGCTGGCATTAACGAAAGCAGCGATGCCGGCGATTATCAGGAGTCCGCGGACACGTTTGGTCCCAGCCGCGAGGAAAGTTCCCGCCACATGTCTCGCTGGTGTTTCCAGTTTGCAGTAAGAGCGATCGGTTGCATGTCGCGAACGGAAATTGGATCGCGACCCTTGCGAATTTCCGGGGCGAACAGAATGGCTTCTTGGATGTCTGGAGCGAGCAATCGCAGGTTCATGATCTGCGTCACACGTGCTCGGGAGACGAGGCTGAGCCGCGCGAGCTCGGCGTAGTCCGTAACAACACCGTCGGCGATCAATTCCTCAAACCGAATCGCCAATGCCATCAACTTGGTGACTTTCATCAGACGTCCGACTGGCAGTTCGTCTTCGTCCGGCTTGTCGCCCGTTGCGACTCTTCGTGCTCCAGCCCCACGACGTTCAAAGGTCAGTTCAGCTTCGTAGATAATCGGCGAGTTCATTCGGTGGCCCCCGCAAGCAAGCGTTGTTCGATCACACCAATTCCTGAAGGATGAAACGCGATCGAGATTTTTCCGGCCTCGCCGTCGTACTCGATCGATTGGATCAGCATCTGAATCAACTCGGCTTGTTCTCTGGGGACGAGCGATTGCCAGAGATCCTCGAAGTGCGCTAACGTTTCGGTCGCCGAATCCGGATCAACTTTGGATCGGGCGAGTTGATCCGATTCGATCCGAATCGTGGCCAAGCGTTTCTCGCCCTCACGGATCCGGTCTTGCAGGTCGGCCAGTATTCCCAGCATCACTGAGTCTTCGCCCATCGCCGGCAGCTTGCGGAGAACTTCACCGAGTTGCGTTTGCCAGAGGCTGAGATTCTTCAGCAGCAAGTGTTCCTCATTGGCCAACGCTGCGATCTGGGTGCGAGATTGAACTTCGGCTTGCTCCATCACCTTTCTTGCAAGATCCGAATCACGGCCGATGCAACGAATCTGGTCGACGACAAAGCGTTCGATCTCGCCGGCCGGCACCGACTTGGTTGGACAGTTTGCCCAGCCTCGTTTTTGTGCCATCGCGCAAACGTAGTAGCGATAGCGTTTGCCGTTTGGCTTCGTCGAATGCGATGGAATCATGGTGCAATCGCAGGGTTTGCAGCGAAGCAGTCCGCGTAGCAAAGCACCAAACTTGTTTTTCACCTCGCCGCCGCCGGATCGTCCGTTGCGGTTCATCAAGGCTTGCACCTTCTTCCAGACTTCCTCGTCGACGATCGCTTCGTGTTCGCCCTCGTGGATTTCATCCTTGTACCTCAGCTTTCCGAGGTAGGTCACGTTCGTCAGCAGGCGATGCAGGCTGGTCTTGCAGAACGGCCGGCCGCCACGCTGGGTGCCCTTCCGCGTGGTCCATTGCTTGGCAACCCAGCAGCGGCGATCCAATTCTGCGACGACTCCCAACAATGATTTGCGCTCGAGGTACAAATCGAAGATGGCTCGAACGCGATCGGCCTCCAACGGGTCGACGACCAGCTTGGACGTTCCTTCCGGAACCGTGTAGCCAAGCACCGGCATCCCGCCCGACCATTTGCCTCGACGTCGTGCCGCGGCGATCTTGTCACGTGTTCGCTCCGAGATGATTTCGCGTTCGAACTGGGCGAATGAAAGAAGGATGTTGAGCGTCAGTCGCCCCATGCTGCAGGTCGTGTTGAACTGCTGAGTGACCGAAACGAATGACACCTTCTTTTGTTCGAATTCGTCCATCATGCGAGAAAAGTCGAGCAGCGACCGGCTAAGACGGTCAACTTTGTAGACGACCACACAGTCGATCTTGCCCCGATCGATGTCTGCCATCAACTGTTTGAGCGCCGGCCGGTCCATATTCCCGCCGGTGAAACCGCCATCGTCGTATTGGGTCGGCAGTGTGACCCAACCTTCACTTGCTTGACTAGCAATGAAATTCTCGGCCGATGCACGTTGGGCATCAAGAGAGTTGAACTCCTGGTCGAGTCCTTCTTCGGTCGACTTCCGCGTGTAGATCGCACAGCGGATCGTTTTCTTGGTTTCGGTCTTTTTCATGAATCCGCCTTTTGAATGTTGAAGAATGCGTAGCCGCTGCAGTGCTGACCGGTGATCGCTTTCGCCACCGCAGTCAGTGACTTGTAGAATTCGCCGTCGTACTCAAAGCCGTCTTGGCGAACTTTGCAGATATGGAGTTGTCCCTTGTATTTGCGGGTGATGAGGTTTCCGGGTGGCGGAAGACGCTTGTCGATCGACGGCCGGAATGACTCCGTCAACTTGCGGTCCGGTGGAGGCTTCGGCTTGGGCATCTCCGGCGGAGGCGACATGCGTACGTCAGAATCGCATGCGATCTCCAACGCTCGCTGACG
>JAGQPO010000909.1 GCA_020426665.1 Planctomycetales bacterium | reverse complement strand
ATGGAGGAGCCACGTCAACTTGAAATGCCCCGCGAGGGCCAATGTACGATCCGTCGGCGAATTCACGATAAGGTTGGACCGTGCCGGGAAGCGTCGCGTCGGTAAAAATTCGAGGGTCGTTGTAGACAACTCGGGTGACTCCCGGCACTTGCAGGAAGGACCTGATTTGTTCTCGGACTTTGTTGACGTTGTAGGATATGTCCGGGTTGTCGACGATCAAGTCCTTGATCGCTGCCAGTACAACCGGATCGTTGTAGGTTATATCGTTGTGTTCCAGAGCGCCGACTGGCGGTGGCGAGTTCGGCTCTAATACCGCGACGTGATAGGTGCCATCGGGAAGGCCGACGATGACCCGCTTTTGGCCACTTGCCGAAGGAAATGATGCGACGTATTTTCTGCCATCGCTATGGCTATGAACGGCGTAGAACGGCGCGTCAGTTGATTGGGTTGATGGCGTTTCGATCAGGATATCCATTCCGCCATCGTGACTGCCTTCCACAGCGTTCTGGTGCCACTCCGGGTAATCGCCCCCGCGGTTTAAGCTCAAACTACGAAGTGAAAGATCTGCGGCCGACGCTACGTTTCCGCGCAAAGAGAGCCAGTTGCTTGCCGCTGATACGATGATCGAACGAGTCCAATCGGTCGCCCAGCGTTCTTGTTGTTGACTGGCACCGGTGATGGATGGTGCCACATCGAATCCCGGGATGGAGGCAACCTCCACCCAGCGAGGCGCATTCCCACTACTCAAATAGGCCGGGCTTTCGATCGTATTCGCCGTGTCCGGTTCGAACGGATCGGCGGAGGTGGCGTCCTCAATTGTTGCCGCATTAAAGACCTCGATCGCGAACCGTGTTTCGGGCAATAACTGGCCTCCCGGAGAGGTGCCGGCGAGGGAAACAAGTGGCGCATCGAACCAACGTTCTGGATCGGCAAGATCGTCTGCATACCCAGGGTTACCAAGATCCTGCAGTGTTCGGAAGCCGAAGAAACGCAATCGCTGTTGAATCTGGTAACTCTCCAGTTCCGTATCGATCACCCATGGTCCGCTTTGACCGAGACTGGAGTATCCCGGCTGGACACCGACTGTAAACGAGAACGTTTCTGTTCCCGTCGACGCAGTCGCGCTGACGGATCCCGTAAACCCAGAATCGCCGTCGCCATCGACTTGTGGCAAAAAGTGCCAGAGCCCACCGATTCGAACAAATTGCCCTTTGCCGGCGACCTCATATTGATCGCCGAGTCCGCCATCGGCTGTGTTCAAGCCGTCAATGCTGGTCAGCGCTCCGCCAAAACTGGTCGCGATGACGTCGCCTGTGCAGCCTTGGAAATCACCTGAGATACCAGGGAATCCCAAGTAACGCAGGCGTTGCTGAAGACGAAGGATGTCCATGAACGAATCACCGGGCGTTACCGCGTCGATGCCATACGACGAGTAGCCATCGCTGACGTTGACTCGGAAGGGTCGGACATCGCCGTCGACCTGAAACTCGCCTTTGATTAGACCTTGAAAACCCTTTTGTTCCGGGGATTCATCCGCCACCGAGAGATCCGGATTCGGCAAGACATAGAACAAACCACGAGAGTAAAAGTTGTCGGGAACTAAGACGCGCCCTCGACCGCTTTTAAGAATTGTAAAATCGCCATCGCTCAGTTCCTGCCCGTCAACGGTAATGATTCCAAAGTCATCGCCTCCGTTGATCGCCTGCAGATCGATGGAAATGACGTCGCCGGAATAACCGTGGTAATCATAGGCTCCCAAGAACGATACATTGTCGATTTGAACATCATTGGCGACAAAGTTCAGTGGTCCGCTTGCCACGATCTCGAAGCGCAAGGTTTGGACGGCGCCTCGGATCGCTTCTGGGATAGGAAACGAGGTCGAGAAGAAATCAGGGTCTGTGGTATCCAACGCGATCGGCCCACCTCCCAGAAGTTCGTCCCCGAGAAACACGTAAAGGTCGTTGTCAACGAACGAGTTGTTGCGTGTTCGCTTGAACTCAAAATCAATAAACCCGGCATCGCTAGGGACATAGAGCCAGTTGTGCGTCCGCACTGCCTCTTCGGATTGTCCGAAGAATGAACGGAGTGTCAGTTCACTGATCGCGTCCGATGCCAGGTTGATGTAGCATTCGGCGGGATCCGAACAAGGACCGCCAAGTTCCAGCAGGTAGTCATTGTCGATGTCCAACACATGCCCCTTTCCGCCACCGCCATGGTGTGACCAACCGGGAACGATGTTGTGCTCGCCGAATTGCTTCTGATACTCGATCAGTTTCGCGCGCCAGCTTTCGAGTTGATCCAGAGCGATTTGGCTTCCCGCCAGTGTCGCGATGGTTGTTGCGGCAAGATCGATCTGCGTGAGATCAAATTTCGGGATGATCCCGTGCTCGTCGCCTGGAGAATCGAAACCGCCGTTGATGATTGTCAGCGGGTCCCAATCGGGTTCCCAGCGTGCGATCGAGGCTTCGGTAACCTGGCCGGCCAGATCACGAATGGCTTGGGGCGTATTGAGATGAGCTTCAGCAGGCAAACTAAAGAAGTTTGGCGCCGGCCGGGTCGCCTGGCCATTTGCGAGTCTGGTGTGGGCAAAGCCCGAGTTCAGATCCGGCAAAACATCAATTGGATAGATTGGGTTGATGCAGTCGGTCGGCAGTGCTCCTTCGATCGTTGCCTGATAATAGCACAGCCACACAAAGCTATGATCGCCTGAGAAATTACCCTCTTCGTACCCCCTACCGAAGACATCAAGCTTTGGAAGTTCGTCATCAAGATACGTGTTAAAGGCTCCGGGAACAGGACGTCCACTCGGCAAGAACGGATTTGGCCCCAAAGCTTCAGGCCAAGGAACTCCGGTAGCATTTCGGTTCTGATAGTACACATCGGCAAAGGCGACGTTGTCCCAGATCGTCGCTCCATACCCATCGGGCTTGCCGAGTGTGAATTGCTGTTGGTTCTGATCGACGGGAACTCGTTCTTGATCAAAATCGTGAGGGTCCAGTAGGGTGACTTGATCGACCGGGTAATCAAATTCGGCGAGCCGCTCGACTGCTTCACTCGTCACCGCAGAACCAAAACTGTGCGCGATGAAATGCAACGGCGTTGGCTCGGCAACCGCAACGGATTGAGTGAGTGATGTATCCTGTAGATCGACAAGTCCCGTCCCGACGAGCATGCTGAAGAGGACGTCACCGGCAGCTTCGGTCCACCCTGATGCGGGTTGGTCGGATTCAACGGCCCAGTCAAACAATAAAATCACTTCGACGGGATCATCTTTGGTCAGGTCTGGGATCTTGGGGACTCCGACGTCTGCCGCCAGGTCATCAAAGAATCCAACGTCGCCCTCCATTGGCACGTCATAATCGATGATCCAAGCTCTCGTGTCCGATCCCGCGTCGTTCACTCGCGTTTGAATCGCATCGGCCAATCGACGCATTCCGTCACCTTCGACTGCCGTGCCCATCGCTTGGAAACCATGCGTGATGATTGTTACACCCTGGACGTCGACAAAACTGAAGATTTCATTGAGCGATCCGAGGGTCAGATCCTCAAATCGGACGTTGTCGATCAGGACACTCGAATTGCTGTCCGTTGGAATGGAGAATTCAAGGGGCACCGACTTGAATCGCAGATCTTTCGGAACGGCCAATCGGACCGTTTGCCAATGCGAGTCGACTTGCGACAAGTCCAACGGCACTGTGTTACCGCTGAGTGTTGCGAGTGGGACGTCACCGAGTTTCACTTGAAGCAATTTGCCATCGGCGTCAGCTGCCGAAACTCGTTTCAAGTTGAAAGTAAGGAATCGGGCGGACTCATCAACGTACACTGCGTTATGGGTCCGACTCGCTCGCGACGGGTGTGATTGTCCACTGAGATTCAACGTAAAATCAACAGGCCCACCGGAACCGTCCGACACAACGACCCCTTCGCCTCCACCGGCGTGATGAGACCAACCCGGTATCAGATTGCTCGGCTGAGTGACCGACAACCAGAGCTCGAGAGCTTTAGGATCCAGGATGTCGCCGAGGAAATCTCCCGTTTCACCCGCTAGCTCATCTCCCGGAAACTCGAAGTCGCCGTTAACGATCGACAAGGGATCCCAATTTGATTCCCAGCCGATCTTCGCGACACCACCGGGCATCGGCCGCCCGCCTGCATAGACGACGTCTTGTTCGGTGAGCCCCAAGTACGACAACCCGATTGGATTGGGACCAGCGTCGAGTTGTTGCAGTGGTGCGGTATGAAGTAGTGGTGACCTATGAGAATGGTCTTGGTCTTCGGAGTAAAAGTTTGGACCGAACTGAGCACGTTTCGCATCGAGGTCAACACCATTTGCCAGGGCGCCCAATCGACTAAGGCGGTAACCCGGCATGACATCAAAGATTTCACCCGACTCGAATTGATCAACCGCAATCGGCAACGGTGCGTCAAATTCCGCCGAGCCAGGCAACGCGCCGGTAACGGTCGAATGATACAGGGTGTGCCACGCGTAGGAGTGGTCGCCGGAAACTTCCGTGTCAAGATAGCTTCCCTCCGGTGGCAGTAACCCCGTTTCTTCGTTGAGATGTTGATTGTAGGCGCCCGGAATCGGTCGGCCTGCGGGCACGACAAAGCTGGGAACGCTCGCACCGTTGCCAAGCCGAGTCTCGTAATAAACATCCGCGTACTGGACATTCTCCCAAATGCTTGCCCCGTACCCCGCCGGCATCCCCAGATCAAACTGCTGAACGAGAAAGTCCGGCAAGCCTGCCTGCCAAAAATCGTGCGGATCCAAATAGGTAACCTGGTCCACGACTAAAGGATTCGGATCGGCGGGATCATAGAACGCGGCGAGCCGCTTCACCGCTTCGCTTGTAACCGCTGCGCCCAGCGAGTGCGCAATGAAATGGAGCGGGGGACTGGTCTTGGTCTGCAGATCGACGATCCCCAGGTCAACCAGCATGTTGAACAGTGCATCTCCAGCCGCCTCGGTATAACCACCCTCGGCCTCATTGGACTCAATCGACCAGTCGAAAAGCAGAACGAGTTCGACGTTTTCGGTGCCGGTCGGAGTGTCGGGAACATCGGAGTCGATGCTGTCGAAATAGCCCTGGCTGCCTTCGTAGGGAACGTCATAGTCGATCAACCACCCCTCGCGACCATCAATACTATCGGCCACGCCTTGGATCGATCGTGCCAGGCTCATCATTCCGTCGCCTTCGGCGACCGTCCCGAGGATTTGGAATCCGTGGGTGACGATCGTTACACCTTCAATCTTTTCAACCCCCGCGATCTTGGCTCGAAGCTCGTCGTGATCGAAGGCTTCAAATCGGACGTTGTCGATCCGGACTTCGGCAGGACCGATGACCTCAAATGTAAGTGTTCGGATGCTGTCCTGAAGGTTGTCCGCGATCGGCAACCAATGAGAACCAAATTTCAAATCGGTGGTTTTTAGTGGACGTGAATTAACCAGGGCTTCGCCCAGATAGACATTGATCGAGGCATCGCCTTGGAGTTTCGTGGTCTGGGAATCAAAGACAAGACGCAACCCGCTAGTCGCCGTCGTGGGAACTTGCGGG
>JAGQPO010000908.1 GCA_020426665.1 Planctomycetales bacterium | reverse complement strand
TAAGAAGGTTCTCAGAAGCTCAGAAAAATGGGGGGAAAGTAGAGATGGCTCCGCCACGCTGGTGGTGTGCTGTTCAGCTGCATGGCCAACGGACTTGGCAGCGTCATCGACCAAGGCGAGCGAGATTTCTCCGGTGCTGATTTAGAGATATGTTTTGGAGAGGATTTTGGGCAGCACCATTCTATTGGCTTCTTCGGTCTCCGTTATTGGCTTCGTCGCGGATGGCTGTCGTTGCACCAAGGGTTTTTTGGGGCATTGCGTTCATCTTCATCTGGTTTCCAGGCTCTGCCTAGGAAGCCATGGAGTCACGGGCACTGCCTGCCGAGACAACAAGAACACGTCACATCGGAGGCGGAGCCTCGAAGACAGTGCATTCCCCAGCCGGGAGCCCGTAATAAAGAGCCTTTCAACTTGCGACTGTGCGTCTTTATTCTTCGCCTCTCGGTACAAACGGAAAGTCATAGTTGGATCTCAGGAAATCGGCTTGTATTCTGGATTCAGAAAGTGCGTCGTCTGAGATTTCGATCAGGTACGCGGACAGAAATCGGTTCGCTTCGCCAAAGTCGTGGTAGTCACGCGCGAGTACGGTCTTGGAGTACCGTATTTCACGGTCGAGCTTCTTCCATTCTTTGCTGTCCTCATCAAGTTCAGTCAAATGTCGATTCATATCATCGATTGCTGCCTGTGCGGCGTCCGTCAGTTCATCGACATCAACACCAAACGTAAACGGAGTCGCGAGGACATCTGGATGGACTAGCTCGTGCCGGATACGGTTGAAGCAGTCCATAAAGAATGCCTCAAATTCAAGGTAACATCCAGCATCTTCGAGATAGCAGACCATCTCCAATGGGTCCACCGAAGTCGCCCACCGTTTCGCATCCATTTTCGGCTTCTGCCGCCTTCTGTTCATTTTGTGTCCCAAGCATAGATCTTAGCACTGACTTGTTGGCAGATTTTCATTGTCACCTTCTTATCGTGTCCTGGTGCAAATCAAATCGGATAAATCGACTGAGTGAATCTCTGCAGAGTCGCGACGGGCGTGTCCGCGAACGGCGACAAGTAATCCCAAAAAGAGAACGTCACACCCTCAGGATTCATCAGGATCACGGTCGAATCACGAAGAATACCGATCGGGTAGAGCGACTTGTCACTCCACGAAAGGTGACCGCGACGTTCCCTGGTTCGAATCTTCGCCGGAGTCAAATGGACCGTCACGTTGTTATTGTCACTGATGGCCAATCCGCCAAACAGCAGCAGGAACTCACGTGCAACCTCCGAAATCTTCAGCCCATACGCGTGCTGCAGTTTCTTCTCGCACGCTGCGACATCGATCGTTGCCGCACCTTCCCAACCCAGCACTTTTAATCTCGCCGCTAATTCATCTGGTAATTGAATCACTCTCATTTATGAGCTCTCTCACGCCAGGAAATCAATCAACC
>JAGQPO010000907.1 GCA_020426665.1 Planctomycetales bacterium | reverse complement strand
TTAAATATCATTCGTTTGTCGCAGAGTAGTCGCTCTCAATCCATCGATGGTGAATTTGTGACATATAGACTTTTTAATCGACGATCAAGCCCTTCGCTCAATACATGGCTTTTATCGTCAGTCGCTTTTGTGTTGTACGTTGGCTCGGCGACCATCGACAGCGAGTCGGTTTTGCCGGCCGCCGGGGCGCAGGATTCCTCAGCAGCAAACAAATCGGACGCCGATTCGCTCTGGCATCAGTTCTTGGCCGAACACTGTCGGACCTGTCATTCCAACGATCAACCCAAAGGTGACTTTCAAGTTGCACGCCTGTCGAAAAACTTTGACGATCCAGACAATTTGAGCAATTGGACAAGCGTGCTGGAACAGTTGGAGGCGGAAACCATGCCGCCACAAAGCAAACCTCGTCCGCCCGCGCGAGACGTCGCGGCGATGATTCAATGGATTAACCAGCGTGTTACCCTTGCGGAAACAGAACGACAACGGTCACAGGGGCGGGTGGTCCTGCGACGATTGAATCGGAACGAGTATGCCAACACCTTGCGTGATCTGTTGGATGTCGAAGTCGATTTAACGGACCTGCTGCCGGAAAGCACATCAACCACTGGGTTTGATAACGATGCCCAGACGCTTCATGTTTCCACGTACCTATTGGAAAACTACCTTGCCGCGGCCGACCGGGTTCTGGACGCGGCGATTGCCAGTGGTCCGCGACCTCGCACGATCAACAAACGATTCGATATCAAAGACGAAAGCACGGTGAAACCGACCGGCAGCGTGTACCGTCATCTGGACGACGGCGTGGCAATCTTCGCCACTTCAGTGGCAGCGAATATCCAGGTCACGATGTGGCGTTTCATGTCACGCGATCCTGGCAAATATAGATTTCGCATCTCAGGCTATGGCTTTCAAACCGATGCGCCCGTCAACTTTCATGTCAAAGCCGGGCCAATGAACGCTGCAGCCCAACAATACTTGATCGGACATTTCGAAGTGCCGCCGACCGAACCGACCGTCGTTGAATTCTTCGATCAAATGAAGTCACAACAAACGATTCGAATCGTTGCCGATGGATTGAAAACCAGAACTCAGGAAGTTGAAAAGATTGGATCCGATCATTACACCGGACCGGGTTTGGTAATCCAGTGGGTTGACGTCGAAGGACCATTGCTGGAATCGTGGCCACCGAACAGTCACAAACGGATCTTTGGGGACATGCCCCGAAAAACAGACCCCGACGATCGGAATCGCCAAGAGGTCGTCTCCGACCAGCCGATGGTCGATGCGGAGAGAATCTTGCGCGGGTTTACTCGCCGTGCCTTTCGTCGCGCCGTGACGACTGATGACATCCAACCGCTTCTCGATCGCATCGAAATGAAACTTGGCGAAGGATATTCGTTCGAACAAGCAGTGCGAGTCGGGTTGAAATCCGTACTGGTTTCTCCACAGTTCCTGTTCTTCCGCGAATCAGCCGGAAGCGAACTGGATCAGTACGCGTTGGCCAGCCGACTGTCGTACTTTCTGTGGAGTTCGATGCCCGATGATGAACTGTTGGAACTTGCCGAGCAGCAGAAATTGCGGGAGCCGGAGATGCTTCGCGCGCAGGTCGAACGCATGTTGAAAGACCCCAAGTCGGCTGCATTGACGGAAAATTTTACAGGCCAATGGCTGGGTCTGCGGGCGATTGACGACACCATGCCGGACAAAACGCTGTACCCTGAGTTTGACGATCTGTTGAAAGAATCGATGGTCAAAGAGGTTACATACTTTTTTGACGAGATTCTTAAAAACGATCTCAGTTTGACCCACTTTGTCGCGTCTGATTTCACGATGATCAATTCGCGACTTGCCCAGCACTATGGCATCGCGGGAGTCGATGGAATCGGTTTTCGCAAAGTGTCACTGCCGCCATCCAGTCACCGCGGCGGGGTATTGACCATGGCGGCAACGATGAAAGTGACTGCCAACGGTACAACAACATCACCAATCCTGCGTGGGGCGTGGGTGTTGGATCGCATTCTAGGAATGCCGCCGCCCAAGCCGCCGATCGGCGTCGAAGCAGTCGAGCCGGACATTCGAGGCGCCACGACCATTCGTGCACAATTGGCAAAGCACCGTGACGTCGACGCGTGCGCGACCTGTCACGTCAAAATCGATCCGCCAGGGTTTGCGCTTGAGAACTTTGACGTCATCGGAGGTTGGCGTGAAAACTATCGGAGCATCGGCGAAGGGCAGCCGGTGGTCGTCCGTGGCCGCAAAATGCGTTATCGATCAGGGCCGGCGGTGGACCCGTCGGATAAACTGGTCGACGGTCGCAGTTTCCAAGGGATTGACCAATACAAACAGTTGTTGCTCGAAGACAAAGACCAATTGGCGCGTGCGCTTGCCGAAAAACTTATTCATTACGCGACCGGCGCTGAAACGACGACCGCCGATCAACCGGAAATTGAAAACATCATGGCTGAAATTCGCTCCCGCGATTACGGGTTCCGGTCACTGATCCACGAAGTCGTGCAAAGCAGGATCTTTCATACAAAATAGGACAATCTCATGGCACCCAATCGCAGACGAATCCTGAGGGCGGCCGGAGTGTCGCTTGCGTTACCCTGTCTGGACATTGATGTCGCCGAAAGTTCGACGGTCACAACTCGATCGCCGCGGCGTATGGTCTGCATTTGCACGCCGCTTGGATTGTATCCCGACAACTTCTTCCCGACAGATTCCGGAAGAGACTATCAACCGACACCGTACTTGGACGTGATCAACGATTACCGCCAGGATTACACGGTGATCTCCGGTCTATCACACGCCGGCATCGGATCCGGATTCGCCCACCAAGCCACCGCCAGTTTCCTGACCGGCGTACCAGGAGCGGGACGGCCTGGTTTCCGAAACGGGATTTCGTTGGATCAATTTGCCGCAGAACAGATCGGCACCGAAACGCGTTTCCCAACGCTAACACTGTCGGGGCGGGGATTGGGCATTTCCTGGACGCGAACCGGTGCCCAGGTTCCCGCCGATGAATCACCGTCGCAGGTGTTTGCCAAATTGTTCCTTGCCGGAAAAGCCGACGAAGTCCGCGCGCAGGTACGGCGACTGCGCGACAA
>JAGQPO010000906.1 GCA_020426665.1 Planctomycetales bacterium | reverse complement strand
GGGGGTAATTTTAAAATTACCCCCTTCCCCTTTTTGGTTGTCCCGGACAAATCACGCCTTCTCGTCGGAAGCAAGCTGTCGTAAAAACTTCGAAACGATGCTACTGGTGGCCTCCGAATGATTCGGCCGACTCGTCAGCAATCAACGGTCCAAGCTACCCTCGGACTCCGGAATACCGAGCAGAGATCTCAACATGATTAGATCTTCAGGTGTGTCTCGAAATGCACCGACGATGTTTCCGTCTCTGTCGATCAAAATCATTGATGGATAACTATCGACGCCATAGGCGGCAGAGATTTCGCACCTCGCATTCTTGGCTGAACTGGCGACGAACGGCGTTGATTTCTCCGCGATCAAAGCGACGGGATATGGAATATCTTTTCCATTTAGAAGCTTTGACTTCATCCCTTCGACGAACGCGTCGTAATCGGGAATGGAAGTGATTCGATTTCCGGCATCTACGTGAAGACCCAGAATTGCCAGTCCATGCTGACGGTATAGATTATCAAGTTCAATTAGCCGAGGAATTTTGGCAAGACAGGCTTGGCACCAGTAACCCCAGAAATCCAACAACACAACTTTTCCCTTCAAATCCCGGATTGAGCGTGGCCCATCGCCCTTCCATGCGATCACATCCGTAAGCTCGGGAGCGGGACGCCCGGCATCTCGCGACCGTTTTAACGACAACTGAATGGGAAACATCTTCATCTCAGCGATGCCATCGGGAACAACAATTGGACGCTCCGCTGTAAGAGTTCCGCCATCGGCCCCATTGGCAGTCAAGGAATACTTCCCCGGCGAAAGAAACAATTGAAAGTCAGACGAATTCGAATAGTGCTCGACTACCAATTGTCCGTTTAAAGTAACGTTTAACCGATTGCGAACCAATCCAATGTTTTTCCTTTGCAGATCGAGGCATTCCAGGCTTCCCGTTATCACGCACTCCGGAAAGAGAGTCATTGTTAGTTGATCATTTCCTGAACGACTGACATTGCCAATTCCAACAAGATGGCGACCTTCATGTCGAGCAACGAGACCGACGCGGAAGTCGCGTGCAATCGTCTTGCCACCTTTGAAGGTGGCAATCCCACGCTCATCACTTACGACTTCCGCTGGATAGCGTTCTTGAGTCGCGGGATCGGGAAGAAATATCCACGACGGAGATTCGTAAGAGTTATCGCCAAAAGAAGCAGAGAATCCAATTCGAGCGCCCTGAACGGGTAACGAATCTGTGTCGACGAGAAGCACCTTCAGGTCATCCGTCATTTGAACGGAACTTTGTGTCGATTGCGACCATACAGATGTTTGAACTGCAAACAAGGCAAGAAAGCTTAACGTGCAAATCAGTATCAATTCTTGCAGACGCTTTGGCAACATTTTGGTCTCCTAATCTTTCGGCGAGCACTGACGTCAAGCCTCGGGTTGATTTCCAACGCGTCGTGCCGCGCGCAACCGATGGACTCGAAAGTTAACATGATCTCCACAACCGACGTCGCGCGTATGGCCAGCCAAATCGCTTTTGCAACGAGCAAGGGAAAAGGGTGTTTTAACGTTCGGCGTACCGATGCAAGCTTCTCAAACCGATGTGTGATTCGAACGATAATCGAAGATCGCTGTTCGCTGTCAAGGAAAAGGGGCTTGCTAAGCCTTAGGTTTCTTTGGCTCACGCGGTGTTTGCATTTGCTCCAAATCATCTTGTTCGATTTTGTTGGACGCTCCTTGCGGTGGCACTTCCACACCAGCGGACCAAAGAACCCCATTGACCACCAACTGGCGCATTCCGGGCAGTGACCAAGCGGAATGCGCGTCGAGTCCCGTGAATGAAAACGAGCGCCCGCCCCCCGGACGTTCGTACGCCCAGCAGACGATGTCAGCATCCAGACCGGCACGACTGCCCGCATACTCTTTGCCAGACCAAACGATCGGAGTAATGCCTTTCATCTCGTCAACGAATTGGATCCCGTTCAGCCAACCATCGTTGATCTGCCATGGCACCGTGCCGCGTGTGATCGGATGGATCGGAAAATTAACATGATTGCTTGGCCAGTGCCCGCGACCGGATTTTCCCTTCTCATAAACACCGCCGATCCACGAACGACCTTGATCAGCGAAATCGTCCGGAAAGTCGACGGCTTGGTGGATCATCACGATGCCGACGCCTGCATCGACAAGCGATTGCATTTTCGCGACGCGCTGAGAAGAACTCAGAAAGGCCTGTTTGCCGCCGCCGTCAGTGTAAAACACAACAGCATCGGCCTCATCAAGCACGGCCTCATCGCTTGGCCAGCCTTCGGAGACGCGGACCGAGTTCACTCCGGCGGTTTGGTTGAGCAGCACTTCAAGACACTTGCAGCCGGCAAGATAGTCATGGTGTCCAACGACATCGACTTTTGCGGTTTCGCCGGCAACGAGCACGATCTGGCGACCTGATCCTGGCTGATGAGTCTCTCCCAGTGCCACGGGCGTCAACAGAGACGGAGCAAACAGTGTTGCGCAAAGAAGTGTTGCGTAAAACAGTGTCGCACATAGAAAGTAGCGAATCATGTAAGTCTCGAGAGGTGACACGCAAGAGAACAATCGGTATTCGTCGTGCCAAGCAACTTAGCAGATGACCCGCCAGGTTACCACAATTTCGGCCGCCGGCCGTTAAAAGGCGATTTTCCATCGGACTTCGTTCGAATGTGATTTACCGTGTCGCCTGAAAGGTCATCCACCTCACGTTCGAATCCGCCCCCCAAAACACTCAAAAAGGGGAAAGGGGTAGTTTTTAACAGCAGAGAGCTCTTGCAACCATCCAAAGTGGGAATGGATTCCTAAAAACGCTGAAAACTACCCCTTTCCCAATAGTGTTCGGCACAAGAT
>JAGQPO010000905.1 GCA_020426665.1 Planctomycetales bacterium | reverse complement strand
CCCGACGTCAAGGGAGCCAACCAGACCAGCCCATCAACGACCATCAAATCTTGCGGCGATTGGTATCCGCTGTTTGGGAAACTTGCCTCCCACAATTTTTCGCCGCTCTTGGCGTCACTGCTGATCATTTTCCCGTCACCGCCGGAGTACAACACGACGTCGTTGTAGATCACTAATCGCGGGCCAAAATTGAATGTGAATGCGTCGCGTCGTGTCACACTTTCGCTTTCCCAAACGACGTCACCGGATCGCCCGTCAAGGCTGACGATTTTTTCGCCGTCGTGGAAATAGAGTTGCGAACCTTTGGCCGCCAATGTCAATGGCGACACCTTGCCCTTCTTGGCCCAAAGCTGTTTACCGGTACTGGCTTCGAACGCCATCAAGACGCGAGGTTCTTCGTCCCAAAAGAAACTGCGCGACCGTGCCTGGTCACCGACGGTCCCGAACATCGGCGCGTAATCGGCAAGTTCCGCCTTGCCTTTGCGAACGACCAGATACAGCATCTCCCCGGTGGAGATGATCTCTTCCGTCGCATCGCTGCCTTCATAAGTTCGCAAAACCTCGCCGGTTGCTGCATCAAGTGCCGTCAGTGGTGCGTTAAATCCCAGAGTGACGTAAACTTCTTTGTCGTTGGAAACCAGCCGCCGCGACAATTGGGTGGGACCACTTTTGAGCGGCCAAAGGTGAGGCTGCCATTTTTCGATATCTTTCTTCCACAACACGCTGCCATTGAACGCGTCTCGCGCGATCAGTTTCCATTTGGGCGGCAATTGAATCGAAATCCGGCTGCCTTCGTCCATGATATAGAACATGCGACCACCGGTTGAAACCAACGCACTCATACTGGCCATCCGGTCGTGGTGTCGGGACCAACGTGGGCTGCCGACCCATTGCAAGTGACGCGGCGGCGCAACGACATCGTCATGTGCCACGGAGTTTCCGGTCGAATCGTGCAGGTAGTGGGACCATTCGTCGATATTCGATGGCCTTGGCTTAACAAATTTCGTCCAACCGCCATCCTTTTTGATCATCGCCACGCCGTTGGGTACCAGCACCCGTGTGACTTCGTCCATCGAGACGCTGCCGAGTGATTCGGCGACAAACAGGTTGACCATGTTGTCGACATAGGGAAGATCGCCTCCGGCGAACACGTCGAACGCCACGTCGCCGTAAATGCCTTGGCTTCGCACGCGATCACGCATTGCCGCCAGATTTCGGGCGTCATCAACCAACCCCTGAACCTGAGTCGATTCGTTTTGTCGCAGCGCCGCCGTCAACTCACCGTCGCCGGCTCCGAAATGCACGAAAAACCCAGCCGAAACCCCCGATTGATCGATCAGTTGCTTCGCATCCTCCTGGGCGTCCGCGTTGGCGGTCTTGGGAATGGCGACACTGGATAGAAACGCCAGCAGGACAACTGCACAAACAAAATGAACGACGCGAAAGGGTGGTCGCAGCATGGGTTGGCTCCGGACGAAGCGAACGGCGGGGAAAATCAGAACCGTGATTGTAACCATCGACGAAGTCTCGCGCGGACTAGCCGATCGCAAAGATTCCAAGATTCGCGGGAAACATTTGCCGAATCCCGACTCCCGGGGCACCTGGTCGGTATGATTCTGATGAGAATCCATCACTGTTCCCGAAAAAGTCCGCTCCCTTACCGTCTCGGTCGGTGCCGTAAAGCAGCCGGCAAACTATCCAGACAATACGTCTAATGAAAAGTCGCAAATCCTTTGCATCCGGCGGCGGGAGCGGTTATCACTAAACGGCGGCACCGCAATAGTGACCGGGGTATTCCAGAACAGCGCCCCGGCAAGACGCACTGAAAAATAATCTCACTGGTTTATCTCACGGGTTTATCTCACTACGGAAAAGTATCCATGCAGTTGACTGAGGACGAGTTCCGCGCCGAGCTCGGTAAGTTTCGCGATGAATTCAAGCAGTTGCGTTCTGAAGTGGGCAAGCGGATCGTTGGCCAGGAACCGATCGTTGATGGCGTCTTGATCGCGATGATCGCCGGCGGTCATGTGCTTTTGGAAGGTGTGCCGGGGCTCGGCAAGACGCTGCTGGTCCGAACACTCAGCGAAGTTCTGGAAGCACCGTTCAGCCGAATCCAATTCACACCCGATCTGATGCCGGCCGACTTGATCGGCACCAACATTTTGATTGAAGGTGACGATGGCAAAAAGGAGTTTCAATTCCAACGCGGTCCGCTGTTCGCCAACGTGATCCTGGCGGATGAAATCAACCGTGCCACGCCTAAAACGCAATCGGCTCTTCTGGAAGCGATGCAAGAGCACAGCGTCACGGTCGCCGGCACGTCGCACTTACTGGAAGGAATCTTTTTTGTTCTGGCGACACAGAACCCGTTGGAAATGGAAGGCACGTATCCTCTGCCCGAAGCCCAACTGGACCGATTTTTGATGAAGTTGATGGTTCCCTTTCCAACGACCGAAGAAATGGAAACCATCATGGACCGCACGACGGCCGGCGAGATCCCACCGCCCGGAAAAGTCATCTCGGCGGACCGTGTTTTGCAATTACGCGATCTGTCCCGACAGATTCCGATCGCCGATGAAGTCCGGCGTTATGCGATCTTGCTGGTCATGGGCACGCACCCGGAACACGAGGCGTCGACCGCGATGGTCCGCCAATTCGTGCGATACGGCAGCAGCCCCCGCGGCGCGCAAGCGTTGATCTTGTGCGCCAAAATCAAAGCGGTGTTGGATGGCCGCTTCCACGTCTGCAAAGACGATTTGCGATCGGTCGCCCACGCCGTGCTGCGGCATCGGGTGATGTTGAATTTCGAGGGCCAAGCCGAAGCGATCAGCGTCGACAGCATCATCGATGACCTGTTGGAAAAGATCGGCCAAGAAGCGGCGATGGCCGGATAACAACATCCATGTTCGATTCCGATTTCTTAAAACAACTTGAGTATTTGTCGCTGCTCAGCAAGCGGATGTTCCAAGGTCAACTCTTGGCCCAACGCCGCACGATGCAGACCGGAGGCGGCATCGAGTTTTCCGACCACCGTGAATACATTCACGGCGACGATCTGCGGTATCTGGACTGGAACGTGTACGCGAGACACGGTGATCTGTTGCTGAAACGGTTCCAGGAAGAAGAGGATCTGCACGTCTACTTGCTGTTGGATGTTTCACAAAGCATGCAGGTCGACGAAACGGCTATTGATTCGGGCGACCCGCCTAAGTTCACATTGGCCCGCCAAATCGCGGCGGCGCTGGCCTACATCGCGCTGGCGGACTTGGACCGTGTTTCAATCTGTGCCTACGCCGACGGCGTCAAAGTTTCGATGCCGCTTGTCCGCGGAAAGAACCAAATCCTGGGCGTGCTGCGGTTTCTGGAAGGTTTGCATTGCCACGCCGAAAAAACGGACCTGCGCCGCAGCGTCGGTGAATTCGTCACGCGAGCCCCACGCAAAGGGCTGGCGATCGTGATCAGCGATCTGTTCGACCAGGACGGTTTTCGCGACGGAGTGGATCGCTTGCGTTACGCGCAATTTGAACCGCACGTGATTCAAATTCACACACGGTTGGAAGCCGAACCAAAACTGCTGGGCGACGTTCAATTGGTCGATTGTGAAACCGGCGTGGAGAAAAAGGTAACGGTGACCGAACGAAAGCTGCGACAGTACAAACAATTGTTCGAGACGTTTGTCAAAGACGTTGAAACGTATTGTCGGACTCAAGGACTGGCACACACACGTACGACGACGGATGTTCCGTTCGACGCGGTGCTTTTGAAAATGATGCGTGCCGCGGCGGTGGGGTAATCGATGTCCTTTGCTTCACCCGACAAATTGCTTTGGTTGCTCGCTGCATTGCCGATCATTGCATTTTATATTTTGAAGACGCGATTGCGACGGCGTCCCGTTTCAACGCTGCTGTTTTGGGACCAGGTGTTCGAACAAAAACGCCAACGTTCGCTTTGGCAAAACCTAAGACACTGGTTGTCACTGCTGCTGCAGCTGATTTTGGTCGGCCTGTTGGGCTTTGCCCTCGCCGACCCGCTTTGGAATTCCCAGAAAGATGCCGGTCAAGATTTGATCTTGGTCGTGGACAACTCCGCCAGCATGCGCGCGGCCGACCCCGAGTCGGGAAAATCGCGGCTGCAACTGGCAATCGAACAAGCCGGTGACATCGCGGGAACGCTGCGTCCGGGTGACAATATTGCGTTAGTGACCGCCGGCGGCAGCGTCCGCGTCGTGGTGGGAATGTCCGACTTTGCGCCAACGGTGCAAGAGGCATTGCTGGAGATTCAACCGACCGACGGTCCCACAAAAATCGATGAAGCCATTGAAGCGGCACGACGTTTGGCCAGCGACGACGAAAAACGTCGCATCGTTGTCTTCAGCGACGGTTGCGTTGAAAACCGTGATTTGCTCCAGGATGATATCGAACTCTCTCCGGTCACCGATCTCGCGACGTCAAATGATAATCATGATGACAGTGCCCAGCGGGCGACATTGCTAGGGGGTGACGATGTCCGATGGATTCAAGTCGGCAAGTCACAGGACAACGTTGCCATCACCACGTTTCAAGTCCGACGCTCCACCGTCGATCCGATCGGATATTCATTGCTGGTCGAGATCCAGAATTTCTCCGACGAACCCGTCAAGACTCGGTTGACGTTGAACCTGGACGAGACGCTGGTGGATGTCATTCCGCTGGAAATCGAAGCGAACGGCTCATTTAAAAAGCAAATCGACAGCACCTCGCAATCAGGAGGCGTGCTGACAGGGAAATTGAAAATCGATGACGCCTTGGAACTGGATAACTCGGCCAGCGCTATCCTACCGCTCCGCCCCGAAATCCCCGTCAAATTGTTCGTTGCCGACGAATCCGAGTCGTATTACCTGAAACGTGTCTTGGAATCAATTCCGCTGGTTCGAATCATCAACACGGAAGGCGACACCGAAAGCAAAGTTGACGAAGCCACCAGTTTGACGATTTTTGCCGGTGTCGTTCCGAAATCGATTCCGGACGGTCCGGTGTTGTTTGTCGACGTTCCGGAATCAGGCCCCGGGTTGGGCGAAGCGGGCCGACCGGCTTGGATACTCGGTGAAGGAATCGAAAATCCGATCATCGCCAAACAAGAACGAGAATCACCGCTGTTGCGTCATGTGCAATTGCAAAATGTGATTCTTGCGGGCGGACGGGATCTGGACGTAAGTGACACCTTGGGCACACCAACAACGTTGCTGGAAACGGCCGGCGGTGCTCGTGTGTGCGTATCGATCGAACGAAACGAAGGACGAATTTTGTTATTGGCATCGGACTTGGATACCAGTGACCTGCCGCTGCGAATTGCGTTTCCCGTTCTAATGACCAACGCAATGAATTGGTTCTTTCGCGAAACCGGCGAAATCCGCCCCGCACTTGCGACAGGCCAGGTCACCGACGTGCCGTGGGACGTCGCACACGACGATGAAATTCAGACCGCCAATCTGATTTCACCGGCGGGAGACGTTTCGCTTGTCACCGTGGATCGCAACAGCGTCAAACTGGGACCGCTATCCGGTGTCGGCTTGTATCGATTGACGACGGATGATGTTCCTGTCGGCGAGGACACATCGGAAGACCAGCGTCTCGCCGAGCAAGCCGCATCTAATCAAACCGCAGCAAATTCTGATCCCAATGCGGCGACCTTCGCAGTCAATTTGTCCAATGCCAACGAAAGTGATCTGCGTCTGCCGGAGTTGCCTCAAACAAGCGCCGGTGAATTGCCGCCGGCCGGGCGATCACCATGGTTTTATTTGATCTTACTGGCTTGCGGGTTGGTGATTACCGAATGGGTACTCTTCCAGCGCCGCGTCGTGGCATAACGTGACACGAGACCAATCGCAACGATTGTACCGATTGCATGGGGCCCCTGTGAAAACGATACCGCAGCGAATTTCGATCCGGTCATACGGCCTGTTGGGATTGAATCAGCGATGATCGTTTGCGCCGTTTTTTTGTTGGCATCAGTCGATTAATAATCAATCGGTGATTCGCGCCAATGAATGAGCGAGAATCCTTGCCTCGTCACGCCAACAAATGCCGGCGGGGCTTCGATGTGGACGACAATGGAGTGACGTCATGCGATTGAAATTTCGATCTCGCCGCGCAAGAGGTAGCGACGCGGTCCCGCATTTCGCGGTGGCTGGGTTTTTATGCATCCTCATGGTTACCGTTGGATGCTGTTTGCCACAAGCGATACGCGCAACAGTTCGGCCCTATGGGACGATTGAAGAGCGTGCTCTCCTTAAGTTGCGTGCGAAACGATCGGGTCGTGAGATTTGGGCCGCGAAATACGAAAGATGTTACGCCAACGCGAGTCATGCGGACGACGTCAAGGCTGGTTTCGAAGCAGCTTATGTTGAAACGGCACTCGGCATGGGCAATTGTCCGCCTCCGGTTCCCACTCGCCAATCGCTGGCTTTGCACGGGATCAATCGATCCTATCCGTGTGCGGTGCAGTGGTATGAAGGATACAGTCTTGGTCACGCATCTGCGGTTGCCAACGGCGTCGACCGCTGGCGTTTGGCGCCGCTGAATCCAGGCCTGGCCGTCGAGCAATGTCATTGTCAAACGCAATCGTTGCTAACGGACCAATCCATCGAACACGTCATCACGCCTGAGTTGCTGGAAAGCCCCGTAGACTCGGAACCATCCGTCGAATCGTTGCCGGCACCCGATGGAATGGCCCCGTTTTTGCTTGAAGAGTTCCGTTAATCGCTATCGCTTTGCTGATCGCGAGTTGGATTCAAAATCAGCAGACGCTTTACGGCACGGCATGCAACGGACACGCTGATTGTCGTGAATTGTAGACACACTTTTATTGACAAGCCCCTTTAGGCAAGGATGCCCAAATGGCCCATCGCAAACTTGAAAAAACATCAATCCATTTGCCTTTGGTGTGCCTGTTGATACTTTCAATCGCACCCGGATGCACGTCACTCTTGTCGCCGATCGAAGGAATCCCCGTTTCTCATCTGCCTGATGAATTGCTGGGCGTGCGACGTAGCGAGTTCGCTTCCGTACCTGTAGTGATGTTATCGCGTCCAAAGGAAGACGCTTACCGACTTGATGAAGGAGATATTCTGAGTGTTTTCATCGATGGTGTTCTGCCGTATTCAAGTCCGAACTCGGCACCTACGCCTCCACCGGTAAATCTTCCAGACAGGGATAGTGGGCTACAACCATCGATCGGCTACCCCATGCCGGTACAGGCCGGCGGGATGATTAGTCTGCCTCTTCTGCCACCGTTCAGTGTTCAGGGCATGACCGTCGATGAAGCCCGCAGCGTGATCCAGCGGAAGTATCTGGAAGGCGAATTTATCAGCCCGGGAAAATCGCATCCCGTTGTGTCATTGATGAGACGGCGTACTCAAGCCGTCACGGTGATTCGTTCGAATTCGCGGACGGAAAATGGTTCCGATGGAACCGCATCGGGATATTCACTCGAATTGCCCGAAGGCAGCAACGACGTGTTGAACGCGTTGACGCTTTCCGGTGGATTGCCCGGATTTAATGAAAGGAACGAAGTTGTCATCTATAAAACGTCTCAAATTCCTGTCGAGAGTCGAAACGAATTAATGGCGAGATTGCTCTCGTCACCATGCGGCGGACTCAATTCGAATCCCTGCTGTATGAACGCAGCAGGCTCTCTTACAACCGACCCGAACTGTTTCTCATTTGACGACCAGATGCTGGAAAGTCAATTTGTTGTTCGTATTCCACTGCGATACCCTCCGGGACAAATCCCCACGATTCGCCCATCAGACGTAACATTGGTGACCGGTGACATTGTCCAGGTCGAGAATCGGGAGACAGAGTTTTTCTACACAGGTGGCTTGCTGCGTGGCGGACAATTTCCTTTGCCGCGTGACTACGATTTGGATGCCCTCGGCGCGATCGCTCTGGCCGGTCAAGGACTAGGATCCAGCAATGGCGGCGGAGGCGGAAGAGGCGGCCTGATTCAGGGCATCGGAGGTGCAAGTCCGACGCAACTATTCATCATTCGGAAACTTGATTGCGGGCGTACCTATAACATCGAAGTCGACCTCCAGATCGCGATGAACAATTCGAGCGAAAATATTTTGGTACTGCCTGGTGACACGCTGATTCTTCGCTACAAACCACACGAAGAGCTGGTCAATTTTTCGATCGGCACATTCTTTACCTTTGGAATCCGCGAATTGTTCCGGAACTAGAGCTTCGTCCAGAATAAACTTTAGGGTTAATCGCGACTCGTACGACGGACTTCCAGTCCGTCGAAATTGAAACTTGTCGACGGACTGGAAGTCCGTCGTACGCAAAAGTCAATGCATGACGGAGCTTCCTGCAACG
>JAGQPO010000904.1 GCA_020426665.1 Planctomycetales bacterium | reverse complement strand
TGTACTCGATGCTGTCGACCAACGCTTGCCAGCTAGCCTCGATGACGTTCTCGTGCACGCCGACGGTGCCCCACACGTCTTGGTCGTCGCGGCTTTCGATGATCACCCGCACGCTGGCTGCGGTGGCCGCTTCGCTGTTGATGACGCGTACCTTGTAATCGACCAGGTGCATGCGGGCCAACACGGGATAGTGCCGATGCAGGGCCTTGCGCAACGCCGCGTCGAGCGCGTTGACAGGGCCGTCGCCCTCGGCCACTTCGTGACAGAGTTCGTCGTTGACCAGCAGTTTCACCGTCGCCTCGGTCACGGGCTGTCCGCCGCGGCTTTCGACGGTCGTGTGGTACTTGATCAGCTCGAAGTGGGGCGTGAACTGACCCGAGAGGCGTTGGACCAGCAGTTCGAACGAAGCTTCGGCCGCCTCGAACTGGTAGCCCCGATGCTCCCGCTCGACGACTTCGCGGAGCACGCGTTCGGTCAATTCGCGGTCGTGCGCCAAGTTGTGCTTGGTGGCCTTCGCCAGAATATTTGATCGGCCCGAAAGTTCGCTGACCAGGATACGTCGTTCGTTGCCGACGGCCGCCGGGTCGATATGTTCATAGCTGTGCGCCGCTTTGGCCACCGCGTGCACATGCATACCTCCCTTGTGCGCAAAAGCGCTCAAACCGACGAACGGTTGGTTGCCGGGGAAGTTCATGTTGGCGATTTCGTACACGTACCGCGACAACTCGGTGAGGTGCGTCAGACTGCCCGTTTGCAACGCCTCGTAGGCGCGCTTCTTCAACGCCAGATTAGCGATGACGGAGATCAGGTCGACGTTGCCGCAACGCTCGCCAAAGCCGTTGATCGTGCCCTGGACCTGGATCGCGCCGGCGTCGACCGCCGCGAGCGAATTGGCCACTGCCAGCGCCGCGTCGTTGTGGCAGTGGATGCCCAGCGGGATGTTTACCGCGGCCGCCGCCTGACGCGTCATCTCCGCGACTTCCTCGGGCAGCGTGCCCCCGTTGGTGTCGCACATGACGACGATTTGGGCCCCTGCTTCGGCGGCGGCGGCGATCGTCCGCGCCGCGTAGTCGGGATTCGCCTTCCAGCCGTCGAAGAAATGCTCCGCGTCGTAGATGACCTCGCGGCCCTCGTCGCGCAAGTACGCGACCGTTTCGCGAATCATGGCCAAATTCTCGGCCAACGACACGCCCAGCACTTCGGTGGCGTGGAAATCGTGCGTCTTGCCCACGATGGTGATGACCGGGGCGCCCGACGCGAGCAACGCCTGCATGCCGGGGTCGTCGGCCGCCTTGATGCCGCGTCGACGCGTCATTCCGAATGCACAAACTTTGGTGTCACCCAAGTCATGTTGGCGAATCTGTTGGAAGAACGCGACGTCTTTTTCGTTGCTTAGCGGGTATCCGCCCTCGATAAAATCGACTCCCGTTTCTGCCAGCCGACGGGCGATTTGAAGCTTGTCATTGAGCGAAAAACTGACACCTTCTCCCTGTGAGCCGTCGCGGAGAGTTGTGTCGTAGATTTGGATCGGTTTTGAAGTCATGACTTGTTTCGATTACGAAAAACCCCCGAAGCTGGAACGCCACGGGGGTATACGGGTTACTCAGCGATTCGTCAATCGCTGCCGACATGGTTAACGGGCCTGGGTGGGCCGTTTGGTCCTGATTCGTCCCGCTGAGATCACCGACCACAGGTAGCCGAGCGTGAAGGCGATGCAGATTGCGACCATCAACGAGACAATTCGCGTGTCGTGCGGGTTCACACTGCCTTGCCCTCGCCAAAGCGAGAAAAAACGAAGCAGTTGCAAGATTCCGATCAGACAGCCCAACGCGCTGATCCCAGCAGCGGTGGTCAGCGATTGCCGCCGCCGGTGCGGGTTCAGGGCGACCACTCCGAAAAACAGGATTGGGATTCCGAGCATCATCGGAACAAATAACAACGGGGCCTTGTTAAGAGATCCGAACAGGGCCATCGCCGTATCAGCACACAGCAGAAGACCGGCAACAATGCCAAAACGGGCCATGGAATGTAAGGGGTTTCAAGTAGGGACCACATCAAAATCGAGATCAATCGTAGTCCTGCGCAAGTCGCAATGTCAGCCCAAATGATCGGCGGGGCTTTTACAGATCGTCAAAGGCAATGCGTTGGACTATTCCGCTTTTTTCGCGGGCGGGTTTGTGCCACCCTCATCGCTCGATGCCTCGACGTTTTGGCCTTTTTCACCGTTTGCCCCGTTTTTGCTGTTTTCGCCGTTTTCCCCCTGCTGGGCTGCCTTTCGGTGGGCGTCAGCGAGTTCCATGTCGCCCACCTTTGCGTAGCAGTCCGCCAACATCTGGTGTGCTTTGACGGCCAGCGAAGGCTCCTGGAGTGATCGTTCAAGGTCGCTGATTGCTTCTCGAAAACGCCCCATCAAAAACCGAATCTGCCCTCGCGTCTCGTAAAAATGGGGCGTGGGAGTTGGGATGCTTTCAATTGCCGCGTCGGCGATTTTCAACGCCCGTTCCAACTCCGGCGGATCCCTTTGAGCCAGCGCAACGGCCAGGTTGTTCAGGATTGCCCCGCTGCGAGGCATTTGCTGGTCGGCAATTTCGAGGTGCAGTTCGGCGGAATCATGGTCCCCGTTCATCAAGGCGGAGGTGCCTTTGATGAAGTGTGCGATCCCGGACGGAGAACCGCTGACAAGAGCCTCGCGAACGCTGACAATTTCCGGCTCCGTTGCATCGGTGCTATCGAGGACATGGTCGGCAACCATCCCAATCACACGCGGGTTATTCGGCGCGATTTGGATCGCCGCCTCCAGCATTTTCAGCACGCGTAGTCGGTCGTTCACCGTGTTGGTCGGTGACTTTTCGATGTAGTTCACATAGGCAACGATGGCATCGCCAAGTCCCTGGGTCAACATCCGACGATCCTCGGGTGTTTTGGCAATTTCAATGCCGCTTCGAAGCGTGCGGATTGCGTCAGTGTGCCTGTCCAAGAAAAGTTGATTCTGAGCGATTCGCATTGCCAGGACGGCGTTGGCGGGGTCGTCTTTCTTCATCTCTTCGACACGTGCCAATGCTCGCAAAGCATAGCGTTCGGCCGCATCATGATCCTGAATCTGTCTGGCAAGCGCCGCAGCGGCCAGTCCATTAACCGGATCGAAAACGGA
>JAGQPO010000903.1 GCA_020426665.1 Planctomycetales bacterium | reverse complement strand
GAACGCTAGTGGCTGCAAAAATCAGTAAACAGTTTCTCTTGAAGTCATGCATCTGAAAACTCACAATCCACCGTAGGTTAACTTTTCGGATAATCGCATGTGTAGCATTTATCTGAATCGTCGGAACACAATATGCCGCTGAAGAGTGTTTTAGGATAATTTTCTAAAGAGTGACTTAGCTCAAGGAATTATTGCTGCGACGGCTGAATTATTGAGTGATCACCACCTGGATTATGAATAACACCGTCGTGGTTGCATTCCGCATTCGGTGAAGTAGCAATCCGATACACGTATCCAGTGGTCAGTGAATTAATCAGTTTGGTCAACATAGGGAGAGGATAGGTTTGGGGGACGACAGATATCGGCCGATTGCAAGCAAACCAAATCTGAGCGACGATACCGACTCGTCCGGGCGGGCAGTTCTTTAGCAAATGAAGGGTGCCAAATCCCCGGGCCTGTCTTCATTCAGGCCCCCGAACTTTTCCGTAATGGCAACGCGCAACTTTGGTTACGGTTCGAGCAGGCAGTCAATCAATTGACGAATAGAGGGCTACGGCAACTTGACGACTTCGCGCCCCATGGCGGTCGATAGATCGCGGAACGATTGCATGTCCATCGATTCTGTCAGAATCTGAACGCTTCCATCGCAAAATCCGAAGTTCCCTCCTGCGCTATCGTGGCTGCGAAAGTTGCTCAGCCGGTGCGGACCGCCTTGCCAGCTGGGTGTCTGATTGGTCACTTGTGCTACGTCATAGCATAAGCCGGTCACCGGGGATTTATTCTGCGATTGGACCGTACTCGCGTAACCACCTGCGTACCGCATGCCGCCATCGTAAAAAAACGACGGGGTCGCACCACCGAAAAGCCAACTGTGAACCGCTTCTGTATCGGCGAGAGGTTGATTGACGGGCATGAGCCGGTCAATACAGCTGATACCTTCACACAAGGGAAAGCCTGACACGGCGTCTCCGATTGCATCCCAAAGACAGGGAAGTCCACATGCCTCATGCCTCGCCCATTACCATGTGACCGCGGGAGTTTACCCAGCCGAGGGGATGGTGTCAAATATTGGGTGGCTTAGGCCCCCGCAGCGGGGCGTTCAGGTTGCGGGGCGATCGCCGATTCTCACCCGCTCGAAGTTCTGGATAACGCGAGCGCGTTGCAGGAACGAATTCTTGGAAGCGATTGCGATGAACAGACAGCATCAACCAAACCCAGTCAGTATCAACGTTTTCGAGCTGATCGATGAACTGTGTGATGACTTCCGCCGTCACTGGAAGGAAAGCCAGCGACGGAAGGAACCTCAGCCCCCGCGAATTGAAGACTATCTCGAACGCGTTCCGGTACAGGCTCAAGCGACGCTTTTCAAGAACATCCTCTTGCTAGAGATTCGTTATCGCCAACGTGTCAATGAGAATCCTTCGTCGAAAGACTACTTGGCTCGCTTCCCAAAGTTTCGCCGGCTGATTGGTGACGCCTTCCTCGAATCAACGTCCTTATCAACCGACGCGTTGCACAGCACGCAAGCTTCGGAAGCAGGGAACCTAACGGTCACGGTCGATGGACCGGCTGCCAACCGCATTGGCGACTATGAACTGATCCGTGAACTAGGCCGGGGTGGATTCGGGGTTGTCTATGAGGCAAAGCACATCAAGCGGCAAAACTGCGTCGCTTTGAAAACGTTGCCCACGGGCAACGATGGCCAAGAGGTCAACGCAGAACGAATTTACAAGTTCCGCCGTGAGTTTCGTTCGCTCTCCGAATTCAACCATCCAAATCTAGTTGGCATGCAGACGCTCGAAGTCGATGGCAGCCAATGGTTTTTTACGATGGACTTGATTCGTGGCGTGGATTTTCTTTCCTATGTGCGTCCTGAAGGAACACTTGACGAGAGTCGTCTTCGTTCTGCCCTCAAGCAACTCGCGGGCGGCATCATTGCACTTCACGAACAGCAAATTTTGCATCGCGATTTAAAGCCGTCAAACGTAATGGTCTCTGATGACGGTCGAGTGGCAATTTTGGATTTTGGGCTGGTTGCGGAACTGGAGGTCCGAACGGACGAAACGGCGAGTGCACATTCGCGGCACTTTGCCGGGACACCGCGATACTCAGCTCCTGAGCAAGTCTTGGGAAATCGGTCGTCGGCGACCGATTGGTACACGCTTGGGACGATGCTCTATGAGGCACTTACCGGCGAAGTTCCGTTCAATGGAACCAACACCGAGGTGTTGATTCGCAAGCAAACTGACGATGCGCCGACCCTGTCGGGACGTTCCGGTCTTCCAAGCGACCTGACCGAACTGACGGATGCGTTGCTACAGCGGAATCCTCGAGACCGCCCAGACACGGAAGCAATTGCGATGACGCTGCGGGTCGAATTTGATTCGACATCACACGGCAGCAGCGATCTACAGTCCGACGGCACAATTGACAGTCTTTCGGAGAATCGATCCGCCTCATTGCTGATCGGCCGCGACCAACAGTTAGCGGAATTGACGCGGATTAAGACGGAACTTCTGACACAGCGTGCGCCATTGGCCGTGTGGCTCACCGGCCTGAGTGGTGAGGGTAAATCAACACTCGCCGACAGTTTTCTCGGTCCACTGAGGCGAGGTCAGGAGGTCCTGGTGTTGTCGGGACGCTGCTACGACCGCGAGATGGTTCCGTTTAAAGTAATCGATAGTCAAATCGACTCACTCGTAAAATATCTCCGCGCGCAATCGGAACCCTTCATCGAGGAAGTTCTGCCACAAGACATTGAAAAATTGGCGCAATTGTTTCCGGGTCTTCGCCGTGTTGAATCGATCGAACGGGCGTACCTAAGTGCGACCAAGAGGCTGGAGGTGCAGAAACTTCGTGATTTGGCGTTTTCGGCACTGAAGGACCTGCTACGGGCGATCGCAATGAAAACGCCGATCGTAATGTTTGTCGACGACCTTCAATGGGGAGACCGCGACAGCGCCGATGTTCTGTTTCAGCTACTTGCCCCTCCTTTGCCGCCGGCCGTGATGTTGCTGGGGACGTTTCGTAGTGATGAAATGAGCGAAAGTCCGTTTTTAGATCAATGGAATAGATCGAGTCCACAGCCGGTTCATCCGATCACTGCCCATCAAATTACGGTCGGGCCACTATCCATGGCAGAGTGTCAGTCTTTCCTGCAGCGCCGCTTTGAAGGCACTTATCGGTTTAGTGACGAAGAGGTCGAGGAACTCTACGCAAATTGCAAGGGGAATCCCTATTTTCTGGAACACCTTATTGAAGGTTTCGACCCTGAATCAGGGGAGATCCGGGCACGTTCCCTATCGGTAATCATCCAATCCCGACTTTCGCGATGCCCCGACGGAGCAGCGGAATTGCTGAATGCAATCGCAGTCGGAGGCAAAGCTGTGCTACCGCAAGAAGCAGCAGCAGTCGCCGGATTTGGGGTCTCGGGTCTAGCCACGCTAACACACATGCGTAACGAAAGGCTCGTACGATTAGTCGAAGCGCAGCAAGAGCAACTCGTTGACACTTACCATGATAAAATACGGGAAACGTCGCTCAACTCGATGGATCAGGACAGCCTTAAACAGCTGCATATTAAGTACGGAGAGACGATCGAAAAGAACACGGTCGACGTTGACAAGACCGAGGATCAGCAGACTGGCAGCTCTATCCATCCGAGAGCATTTGACTTAGCGCACCATTATGAAGAAGGTGAAGATCCCAGGGCGTTCCAATACCTGATGCAGGCAGGCCAGGCAGCTCTGGATACCTATGCGATGGACGCAGCTGCTGAATATTTGTTCCGCGCAAAGCGACATCGACCAGATTCGTTGAGTCGCGATACCGAATTCAAATTAGAAATGATGCTCGGGCGGGCGCTGTTCGGATCGAATGATGTTGAGTCAAGTGCATCGCACATACAAAAGGCAGCCGATCTCGCTACGGCCGCGCTCGATAAAGCTGACGCCTATTATTTGCTCGCAGAAGCACATTGGAGATTGGGAGAATACGAAGTGTCACTCGGCTACTTCCAGCAAGCTTTTAAAGCAATAGGTGAGAAACTTTCGCGTTCTAAGCTGGGAAATTGCGTAAAAACCAATTTGGCTTTGATGCGATTTCACCTGATACCTTATGAGTTTCCACTAACTTCGCCCGAGTCAACAAGATACGCATCTGTGGCAAGTTCGATGTATGCCAAATACAGTCACAAGTCAGCGCAATTCGAACTTTTTGCGATGACGTTCGCGGTTGCAAGGGCGTGCGTCCTAGCGAGGAAGTCGCGAGATCCTAACGCCAAACGTTTCGCATATGATGCATATGCGCATATCGCTGCCATATCGGGACTCTGGCGGCTGGCGCATTTTATGAATAAGAGGGCGGAATTACACGGCAGTAACACATCAACTGAGATCGATGCACATGCTGTTTACCAACGAGGCTGTCTTTTCTATTTCCAAGGCTGCATCGATGACGGATTGCGATGCCTTAGCGAGGCCGACTTTTTATTCTCGCGCTCAGGCGACTGGCAATTGTCTATGGCGGTACACTTCCAACGTCATTCGTGGTCAGTGAAAGGAAATGTGTTCGAAATTCTCAAGTGTGCAAACCGTGAGATAGATATTGCACGACAAAGCGGCGACGCGATCGTCTCCGCGTGGGGGTTGTACGGTCGTGCGGATGGGTTGTCTCGGTCGGGCAATTTTAGTGCGGCGTTGCGTGACGTAGTAGAATCCATCAAGATTCTAGAGGAAGCCAATGCCACAACAACCCAACCCATTGCCTATTTAGAGCGAGGGCGTGTGGAGTTACAAGCCTCGGATTATGGTGCGGCACGGCAATCTCTTGTTCATTCGATTAAGCTGATTATCGGATTACGGTTCTTCGAAGTCACCGTCGACGCGTTCGCGCTATATGTAGAAGCCGTGCTGGGGGCGGAATGGAGATCGTCGACACACGGTGTCGCGTCTGCCAAGCAACATCGCTACGCATCGCGAGCATCATTGGTGGCTCGCTTCAGTGGCTGGCTCTTCCCAAACAGTCGACCGCATGCCCATCGCGTGACGGGCCGTTTGCTCGCAAGCAAAGGACGCCACTCGAGAGCGATCAAGTCGTTCGACAAGGCTGTCGCTTCGGCTAAGACAATCGGTGCCGACTATGAACACGCTCGGTCCTTGATTGATAAATCCATGCTCGAATATCAAGACGCCAAAGTAGATCGCCAACGCGGCCTGGAGTTGCTTGAGAGTCTGGGTTGTGTTCTTCCCAAGGCGGAAGCGGAATATCTAGAAATTGATTGGGACACCCATTACGCCCGTGCCGCTAATGCCAGAGAAGCAGCAGATAAATCCAGTTAGGGTGAGCGGACACGTTATCCGAACCAAGGTAGCCCGTATTTATGCATCGCCAAAATCGACGTGGTAAAAGTGACTTGCAACCATTCCAAGAAAGGCTACAACCGATAGGGCCGTTTTGACAGCATGCGCTAAGTGTTGAGAGACGGGAGTAACGGGCCTTACAAAAATCCACATTTTTTAAAAGTCCATTCAAGTATTGTGAAATTGATTCCTCCGTTGTCGACTTGGTGCCATCGGTGAAGAGGGCTGAAGCCCCTTGGCTGACTGCTAACGCGGCCGATGGTTCGCTGGTTGTGAATCTTGCGGTCGGTTTGGTCTTTGAGTGGGCAAAACAATAGAAGAAGAGTTGGCCTTGCTGCAGGTCGTTCTCAAATCTAATGCGACGAAAGCAGTCGAGGGCGCGATCCGACTTGCATCAAATGTTGTGTGACAAGGTCAAGATCTGGCGGTTGTTTTGCGATAAGGCAAGCACTAGAGAACTGCGAGTGAGTTGCGCAATGCGGTCGTTGATCTCGCGAATGGATGCGAATCGATTGACGGTCCATTTTTTACCGTTTTGCGCGCCGCTTGGATGTTGAATTACCGCTATTCCTCGTGTTTGAGCGAGATTGAGTGCGTCAATTTGCGTCGGAAACAAAACGTTGATATAGTTGGTAAATCACGAGTCGAAACGCCAAGAAAAGGCGGTTTCTCTTATAAGAAAAAAGGCGTCTAGGGGTCAAGAGGTCGCAAGTTCAAGTCTTGTCAGCCCGACTGAACGGGGGCATCATGGATGCCGGTTTTTGATCGCTAGCTTTTTGCAGGGAGGAAGCATTTGCGGCGATTTCTCCTTGTAACCGTCATTGAGGGCGAATTGCTGCTCCGAGAATTCGTAAGAATTC
>JAGQPO010000902.1 GCA_020426665.1 Planctomycetales bacterium | reverse complement strand
CTCGCCATTTACACCTACCGAATTTGAAGGGATTGTCGCAGGGGCACTAACCGGCGACGGCAAGTTGGTGACCTTGTCGGGGTGGAATTCAGATTATTTGGTGGAACGCTGGAATTTGCCGACAGGATTGGCCGGATCCGATTCGGTTGACGTGACTGATGATGACGTTACTGGGGCGGGATATTTGGTGGGGCTCGATTTTGATTTCGGTGGCGACCCACCAGCAAATTGGCAGTCCTTTGAATACCTGTTCGAAGCGGATGCCGCTAATCTAGTAGGAGAAGATGGCATTCGGACGTCGATCGACGTTGTATCGGATATCGCCGGATTCACCGCCATCGTTCCGGTCGATGCGACGGCCAGTACGATTCCCCAGCACACGCAATCATTAACAAATCTTGATGGGTATTCGTACAACGAAACAGGAGCTTCATTCACGTCGACGTTCAGTGGTTTAGTGCCCGGTAGTCAATATCGAGTGTACGTGTTTGCGCATTCATTTTTCGCAGACACGTATGCGCAAGATGTAACCATTGTGGGGCATGACACCGCGACTTTTACTCAAACGCTGCCACAGCGTGATTTGGTTGTCAATGGTGCGGTCGGATCAAGTACGCAGTTGCTGGAAGATTATGCTGAGTTGGTCATCGCTGATGCCATTGGTGAGATAGCCATTACGGTCGCTCCGGCGACCGGATCGTCCGGCATCGCTATTTCAGGTTTGGCAGTTCAGCGCATTGTGACTTCTGACTCCAGCTTGTCGGTGACGATCGGATCACCCTCTATCGATGAAAACGGAGGCGTTTCGACGGCGACGGTGTCACGAAGTTCGGGGACCGTTGGCGATCTGACCGTCAGCTTAACCAGCAGTGATACAACCGAAGCAACGGTTCCTGCAAGTGTGACCATTCCTGATGGCAGCGATTCGGTGACTTTCGATATCACCGGAGTCAATGAATCCACTGTCGACGGAACCCAATCGGTCACCGTCACCGCATCAGCCATACTATTTCAATCCGGTGAAGCGACAATCGAGGTGCTGGATGATGATTTCGAACCCGTGGGACCGCTGATCGGAATCGATTTTCAGTCGGGTGACAGCATCCCAACAAACTGGACGGCTTTTAGTTCGTTTTTTTCAGTCGATGCCTCTAACTTGATCGCCGAGAACGGCACGACAACGATGGTCGACATAACGTCGACCTTCACCGGATCGGTCGGAGGATTGCGGAGCCTGGCTCCGAATGCAACGTCGATTCCAATGCATAAACAATCGTTGGCAACAATCGACTCGGTGTCTACGGATGTGACGGGTGGGGCTTATACTGCACGATTCAGTGACCTTGCACCGGGTGATGAGTATCGGGTTTACGTGTTCGGAATCAGTGATGATTTCGTTCACGTCTACAGCAATGATGTCATCATCACAGGATATAACGTCGTCTCGTTCACTCAGCCATTGGATAACAATGATCTGAACGTCAACGATGCGGTTGGCTCCAGCAGTCAAGTTCTGGCTGATTATGCAAAATATGTCTTTGCCGACAGCAGCGGTGCCATCGAAATTAACGTCTCGGCAAGTGCCGGCGCAGATGGATACGGGGTTGCGGGATTTGCTATCCAACGCACGGGCCGATTCACCGAAACCTTAACCGTTTCGATCGATTTGTTGGAGATCAGTGAAAACGGTGGACAGGCTTTGGGGACCGTTGTTCGCAACGGAGGAACGGTGGGCGATTTGGTGGTGAATTTAACCAGTGACGATACCAGCGAAGCCACGGTGCCCGCCACAGTGACCATTCCCGACGGTAGCGACTTTGCAAACTTCCCGATCAGGGCTGTTAACGACACTGATTTGGACGGAACGCAAACCGTAACGATCACGGCAACCGCCATCGGCATCAGCTATGGAACGGCGACGATTGACGTCACCGATGACGACGTGCCACCGTTCGGGCCGATGGTTGGTATTGATTTTATTTGGAATCTCAATTCGCCAACGAATTGGAATGCACTCGGTGGAACAACGCTGCCAGCGTCTTCTCCAAATCTTATCGACGAGGACGGAAACACGACGAACATCTATCTGGATATTTCCGGAGGAAGCTCGCAGGTTTCAGGGTATCCGGCAGCCATCGATCCCGCCACACTTCCCAATAACGTTCCTTCTCTTTCCGGACTCGATGACCAAATCTATTCCATTGGCACGAATGTCAATTTCACGTGGCACCAGTTAAACCCGCTGGCAAACTATGAGGTTTACGTATTTGGGCTGGATTCGGATTATAGCCTCACACAATCGGTGACCATCACGGGTGAAGGGGCTCCAATTCAATTCAATCAACAGTTTGGACCGACACAGCTTGCGATTAACGACAGCGTCGGCTCCAACGCTGCGATGCTATACGATTATGCCGTTGTGGCCCAGGCGAATTCGCTGGGTGACATCGTCATCGACGTCACTCCACTGACCACTAATTTCGTCGCATTTGCCGGGCTGGCGATTCGCGAAGTACTGGCGGTGCCGACGATCGGCGCGGATCTTTCGGTGACGACACAGGGCGATGAAACCGGGCCGGTGGACATCGTGTATACCGTGACGTTGAGCGAGTCTAACGCGACCGGCGCCGCAATCACATTCGACCTTGATGACCTTGGTACAGGTTCGGCGACGTCCGGTTTGGACTATTCCGTAATCCCTGCCAATGCCCAGATCAGTGTTGCCGCGGGAGCTTCGAGCGGAAGTTATGTTGTCTCGGTATCAGATGATTCACTCGTCGAGGGTGACGAAAGCATTAACTTAGCGATCTCCAATCCCAGTGCTGCATCGATTACGATCGGTGTCGCCTCGGCGACTGCAACGATTGCTGACAATGATTTTCTGTTGGACTTCGGCGACGCGCCGTCGCCTTATCCGACGCAATCGACCAATAACGGCGCAAGGCATAACGTCACCGGCCCGACCCTGGGGCTGTTACGTGACGACGAGACCGATGGGACACCGTCGGCCGGTGCCGATGGCGATGACGTAGGTGGTGTCGACGATGAAGACGGGATCGTGATGAACGCGGTCGTCTTCGCATCCGCGTCGGGAACGTCGATCGGTTCGATCGATGTGAATCTGCAAAACGCGGGTCCTATTTCAAACCGGTTGGACGGATGGATTGATTTCAATCGGGATGGGGATTGGGACGATCTGGGTGAGCAGATTTTCACAAGCTTTGACCTCGGAACGACTAACGGGGTTCAAACCATCAATTACACCATTCCAGCCGACGCAGGAGCCAATATTGTTGGCGGCAACTCCTACGCGCGTTTTAGGCTTAGCACCGCTGGCGGATTAGCTTTCGACGGGCCCGCCGCGGACGGAGAAGTGGAGGATTATCCGGTCACGGTTGTGACGGCGGATCCGATCGTGGTCGACACGTTGGTTGATGAAAGCGACGGAGACTACAGCCCTTTGGATCTGTCGCTTCGCGAGGCAATCGAGTTGGCGAATGCCCACGTAGGGGCGGATACCATTGTATTTGCAGCTGGATTGATCGGTGGAAAGATCACGCTTTCGAGCGGTCAATTGGTCATTTCAGATGACTTGTCGCTAAACGGCCCAGGGGCGGTAGAACTTTCAATTAGTGGCAATGATGCCAGCCGTGTTTTTGATATTCAGACCGGTGCCAAAGTCACACTCGATTCGCTGACGATTACAAACGGAGCGACTTCCGCAGGTGCTAACCCGGGTTACGGTGGCGCGATACGATCCTTTGGAACACTGCAAATCATTCGATCCGTTGTGACGGACAGCCGAACCGACGGTTTCATTGCCGACGGCGGGGCAATTTTCCAACAGGGCGGGAGATTGTCCGTCATCGATTCGATCGTATCATCCAACAGCACTGCCCAAAATGGTTCGGTGGGTGGAGCCGTTCGGACGGCAAATGCCAGTGTCTTGATTGAGCGAAGTTTGTTCGATTCAAATTCAAATAGTCATCCATCTAATTCCGGGACAATTGGTGGAGCGTTGTTTGCGAGTGGTGGAACGGTTTCGATTGTCGACAGTACGTTTTCTAACAACTTGAACGTCGGTTCCGATTCAGCCGGCGGTGCGATTGGTGTCGTCGATGCCGTGTTAAACATGTCGAGGAGCACCATTGCAAATAATTCAACGACGGGACCCGGTGGTGGGATATATATGGAGGTTCCAGCCGGGCCAGATGCGACAATCGTAAACTCAACAATCTCCGGCAACGTGTCCAGCAACGGTAATGGAGGTGGAATCTTCGTTTATCGTGGTCGGTTGCACCTCCTGCACGATACGATCACCAGCAATAGTGCGCCCGATCAATTCGGAAGTGGACTGGCGAGTTTTAGCAACGGAGCGAGCGCTGTTGCGTTCACCACGATCAAATCAAGCATTGTTTCGGGAAATATCAATAGCGATATCGATAACTTGACGACAGGCTCGGGGACTGCATCCATCTTTAGCTCTGGATTCAACTTGATTGGGATTGGGAACGCATCAGTCGCTTTCAACCAAGCATCCGACCAGACCGGCGTTACCGATCCGGGGCTGGGTGCACTGGCGAACAACGGCGGACTAACCGAGACCCATGCATTGTTACCCGGCAGCCCGGCGATCAATGCAGGTGGCTCCAGTTCCGCCGAATCATTTGATCAGCGCGGAACCGGATTTGCGAGAATCGTGGGCGGCATCGCGGATGTCGGTGCGTTTGAAATTCAGCCAACCGACCCCAGTGTTACGATTGCCGTTGATTTCACCAACATTCCCGAAGCGGCAGGCGTTGCAACTTTTACCGCGACACTCTCGGAAATCTCTGGCGACGATGTGACGGTCGATTTGGGATTTTCCGGAGCTGCGACTCTGAGCAATGACTACACCGTCAACGCGACATCGATCGTGATTCCCGCAGGTAGCCTGACCGGATCGGTAGCGGTCACCGCCGTCCAGGACGTGCTTGACGATGATGCGGAAACGATTGTCGTTGACATCTTGTCAGTTGCCGGTGGGACCGAAGACGGGGTTCAACAGCAGACAACCACGATTGACGACGATGATCTAAGTACGATCAGTGTCGCGGTTGATTCCACGACAATTGGTGAAGACGACGCAGGTGTTTTGACCTTTACGTTCACTCGCGATATCGCGTCCGCGTCCGCTCCCGAATTGGTCGTCGAATTTGCCCTATCGGGCTCCGCGACAGCATGGGCAGATTATGCATCCCCGGGTGCAATCAACGTCACCTTCGCTCCGGGAGCGAGTACCACTGTATTGCTTGTGGCTCCCAATGCGGATAGTGTTGCCGAGCCCGACGAGAGTGTCACCGTAACGGTGCTTGATGGCGAAGGCTATCTGCTGGGCACCAACCATTCAGCGACAGCGACGATCGTCAACGATGATTTGGGTGGCACGACGCCAATGGTTCTGGGCGTTGTTTATTTCAACGAAGATGCCGATTCGGAACGAAACTTCAGCCCCGATCAGACGGGCCAACGATCAATCATTCGCCACGCACGTGTGACTTTCAGCGGCCCCGTTGCAATTCCTCTCGGCCCGGTGACAGACGACAGTTTCGTCATCGAATCGAACGGTGGGCAATTCAACGGCATGCGAGTCGGGTTGGAAGTAATCAGCTCCGAGGTGGTTCTGGGTCAGCAGGTTGTCGTGTTGAAATTCACCGGGCGAGACTTGATTGAAAGACCTTCACGCAGAAACTCGTCGACCGAACCAATGTTGATTGATGGCGATTATCGGTTCACAATCGACGGCGCATTGTTGGGGATCGATGCCAATGGTGTCGATTTTGGTGTCAACGCCACTGACGAATTCTTTCGCCTGTTTGGGGATACAGACGGTGATGGCGATGTCGACGGAATCGACCATGACCGCTTCGTTGAATATTACGAAACCGGTCATCGACGTTCCCAATTCGACTTCGATGCTCGTCCTTCGAACACGTCAACGGATGAGGCCGAATTCATAAAACGGCTTGGTTAGAGTGTTTTAATTCAATTTGCCTTGTCGACGAAACCGTTCACGGTGATCTGCGTTGACCCGAGACCTTTTTGATAACGCGGGTACAGCAATTCCTCGGGTAATTTAAGGTCGTTGAACATGTCGTATGACGCCTGAGATGATTTTTGCAGCTCCGTGCCCAATGATCCGCCCTCTTGGAAAGTTACAAAGAAGGGGACTCCTCCGCTCTGGGTTCCCCATGCGGATTGGTCGCGATAGCGGATTTCGGCGCGTTGGATCCACGGCGTCACCGTGTGTTCCTCGGTTTGGCTGCCGCCGAGGCGTCCAAAAGAGGTCAGTTGGTAGGTGCGTTTCTCCGGTTGTCCCGGGCCCGCTGATCCGGAAAGAATCACCTCGGAGGCCGGGTCTTCGCGAAAGCCACGTGCGGCAGCGGCACGCCGGAGCCCGGCAAGGATTCGGGAGTCGCCTTGAGCTTCGATTCGCACCGACGTTCCAGGCTTCAGCATGAC
>JAGQPO010000901.1 GCA_020426665.1 Planctomycetales bacterium | reverse complement strand
CTCAATCTAAAATCGCCAGTGACATCCGTTCCAGATCCGCTTGGAAGACGAAAGCAACAAAAGACAGTGTTGACTGCTCTGAACAATCACGACCGCCGACGCCAAAAAGGGGAAGGGGGTAGTTTCTCGCCGATGACGTTAAATACCCCTTTCCCCTTTTTTAAATACCCCTTTCCCCTTTTTGGAGTGAACCGGCCATTTGATTGAGTGCTTCGGCGAATCGGCGGGGTGATTGGTCGTCGTATGGGAAATACAGCGACGGTTCGATCAGTTCCAGTTCGATCACGGCAAAAGAACCGTCCTGCAATTGAACGATGTCGACCCTCGCGTAGAGAAGTTGTTGGTCGATTGCCTGGAGTGTTCTCTCGCCTACCGCCAGGATCTCCGAGTTCGGCTCGATGCTGCGAATGATCCCACCGTGCTCTTCTTGTACGCGAAAGTCGCCTTTTGCGGGCGTCTTGATAATTGCGTGGCTGAATCGTCCTGCGAAGTAAAACAATGAATACTCGCCAAGCGAAACGATTGAACGCAAAAAGGGCTGTACCATCAGCGGCCGATTTCGAAACACTTGCGCCGCCTTTTCCCACTGGGTGCATTGGGGCAGTCCAAGCACAAAGACGTTGTCCGCGCCGGCGCCGATGGTCGGCTTGATTACCAGCGAGTCCGAGAGTTCAAGTGACTTGAACTGAGACTCTAGTTCAACACGATCAAAGGAATTCAGCCAAAGCGTCGGAATCGTTGGCACTCCGTGTTCTGCCAGATCCCGCAAGTAGGTCTTGTCGATGTTCCAACGACAGATTTGCGCCGGATTGAACAGCCTGGCACCGGCCGCTTCGATGGAATCCAAAGTTGTCAAGAACGCGTCAGGGTTTGACTGATAGTCCCACGGCGAACGAACGACGACCGCATCAAATTGTGCCCACGGCTGAATCGGTTTCGTCCATGGGACATCGACAACGCGCCAACCCAGCGAGGCCAGCGGCTGATGCGTCAATTGGTCGTAGACAAAGTAACCCGACGGGTCTTCCATCGTCAGAAAAGCACAGCATTTTTGCATTAATTATCCGCGGCTTTGTCGCTCCACCCCACTCGTACCAGGGGAAGGCTCAATTCCCCGTGCCATGCTTTGGCCTGTTTCTTATTCGTCTCAACCGTCAGCCTTGCTGCCAGATAAAGTTCCCCGTTTTCTGCTTCACTCACGGCCCAAGCACCTCCGTCAGTTGCAACCATGGCGGCGCCACTGATTCCCCAGTTTCGACATTCAAGGCTAATTCGGTTCGTGCTGTCCTGTCGAAGCATGATGGTCGATAGCGGCAAATGTGGGCCGCTACGAGGCAACGTCCAGCCGTCCTTCACTAAGATACCCGCTTGGTCAACCAAATCAATCTTCAGCGATTTTGTGTCACAGTTGACTTCCATCGGGTCTGCGGAGTCTCGCACGTTGCGAAGTTCAAGGTACGGGACCAGCCAACGCGTCTGTTTTCCGATGATCCCCTTGTCGACAAGAATCATTCGAGCCTGTAATCCATTAACGACTTCCGACCACTCACCCTCGGTGGGCGGAGGGACCGAAGGATTCGAAATCGACACTGTGGGCAAACGAGCCGACTCTTGTTCGGTAGCGTCGGCAATTTCTGGGCGAAGTAATTCCATGTACCAATATCCGGGCGTCGGCTCCAGTGACGTTGGTCGCGGTGCATCTGGGGCATCTAAATCGGTCAGGCAAATCTTCAACCGACCTTCTTCCAACGCAACCAAACCTCGACCGACGTTGGAGTTGCCGTTGATTTTGATGTCGATGTGAATTGGGAACTTCATTTCATCGATGGACCACGTTGCGGATTCACGCTGGATTGAGTCTTCGAAGATAAGCGTGTTTCCTTTGAATTCGAAGGTTGCATTGCGTGGAACGGCTTGCGCGTCACCATCACTGGCCACTTGCCGAACAATTCGCCACCGGCCCTGAATTCTCCCGCTAAACGAGTCGTCGCCGCTGCTGAATCCAACATCCCCCGTCGATTGAAAAGTCAGGTAGACCGGCAACTTGCTTTCATCGTCAAAGTGGATGTCAGCGAAGTGCAGTTTTTCTTCGCCGCGAACCGGTCCATCATCGCCGAACGCATAACGAATCTTTAATTTACCGCTCTGCCGGGCACCTCCAACAATCTGTTCGGTCGAGATGACTCGCTCTCTGATTTCGCCGTCACCAGTTGTAACGGTCATCCGCACCTGTTCCAACATCTCGCCAACGGTTTCACCAGGTAAGACTGGCCGAAATTCAACTTCGAAGAGCCCTGCAGGAACCAGAACTCCTACACTGTGCTGTGTTTCATCCTTTTCATCGCCGACAGACAACGCGAGTCGACCATCAAACGTGGCCTGTCCGATAATCCTGCACATCTCGTCCGTGAGACGTATGTTCCCGAACTTTGCTGATGACGCGTACGGATCGGCCGTTGGTTCGTCCAGACGGTAGTAGGTAATCGCACGAGTCATCGCGTCGTCATCTTCGGCGAGTGGATTATCCGCATGTCCGACTTCCCATTGAACGACCAGGGCATCAGGCGAGCCGGGAGATTCTTGCTTGCCGAAGAAGATGATCGGATCTCCACCGGTCACGATGCCGTAATGCAAACGCCACTGGTTGTCTTTCTCGGTGACGATGAAAGCCGCCTCCGATCCGTGATCGAATCTGATTTGTCCGGTTGCGACGGGGACGTGACCACTTTCAGCTAGCCCGGCAGAATAGGTCTGGTAGTAATCATCCGAAAGTCGACGGTGTGAATCACCAAGGTTTTTGTCGATGGTGATTTCAAAGCCCGCTTTGTCCGGTAGAAGGCTTTGATCGAGATAGTGGAACAACTCCTCGGGCGGATACCAGCGGCCTGAAAGTTGGCCAGTCAGTTTTTGACTGCCTGCCGATTCCGAAATCGCACCAGGAACATCGTCGATTAGATCGGATTGGATGCGCGGAATTGACTGGTCCAGAAGTTGGCTTTGTCGTCGCTGGTCTTCGGACCATGTTTCACGTACCAATTCATAGTATGTCACCCCTTCTTCGGCATCTGGAACGTTGACAACTCGAGCCCGCTTTGGGAATCTCGTGCCACCGTCGGCGTCATTCCATGCTAGGTAGAGTCGCTGCTTTGACACTTCGATTTTGCCCAGTATTGAATAGTCGATTCGGCCTTCACGCCAAGCCTGAAGAATGATGTCACCGTTGGGACGCAATTGATAGGCATAGTTGGCTGGGTGCTTGTCGTGAGGAAAGTGAATCGTCCGATCTCCGATGATGACGAATTCAATGTCATTCTGTGTGTCTCCCTCGCGCCCGGCAACGGTAGTGCTCAACAGCCGCCATTTACCGGTAAGTTCAGCGGCGAGCTGCTGCTTTTGGGGCGAGGAAGTGTTGGCATCCGATTGGCTGATTCGCACAACTTCGGAACTTCCCCTTCCCAACGACACAATGCCATTATCGACTTTGACCTCATCGACGCCCTCCGCAACCTCGACAAGGTAATTTCCTGCGGCGACTCGCACGGAAGTCCCCGCCGTGGTCACGGTGAGAGATTCCACCAGCTGATCGCCTTGCCTGATTCGAATCGGAACCCCATCAAGTTCGCTCTCGATACGGATTGTTCCTTTGCCGGTCTCAAGAACGATGACGACCCCGGCGATCAGAAACAGCAGGCATGCGGCCACTCCCACCAGATACTTGATCATGCCGAGTCGGGTACCTGCATGAGTCGGCTGCGGATTCGGCCATGCAGGGGCGGGGATTAAACTGGGCTGCTGCACGTGGGCCAACCATCGACCCAACGTTTCGGCAACTTCTTCTGCGGATTGGAAACGCTGATCACGATCCTTTTCCAGCAGCTTCATGACAATCTGTTCCAGCCAGTCCGGAATATCCGAGTTGACTTCGCAGATCGACCGCGGCGCATCATCGGTAATCCGTCGAAGCACGGCGTACCCGGTTTCGGCGCGAAATGGAGGGCGTCCTGTACACAAGGCGTACAAGACACATCCCAGAGAGAACAAGTCGCTGCGTCCGTCAATGGACTCGGCGCGAATTTGCTCGGGCGACATGTAGTTCGGCGTTCCTGGTTGAAAGCCGGTCCGCGTCAGCCGGGCGTCGTCTTCGGTTCGGGCCAAACCGAAGTCTGTCAACAACGCCCGCTCAACACCTTCATCAAGCAAGATGTTCTATGGCTTGACGTCACGATGAATCAGACCCTGGTGATGTGCAGCGGCCAATCCCCTGGCTGCCTGAAGCCCAATCCGCACAATTTCGGTAACTTCCAACGGTCCGCTGCGATCAAGCTTTTCTTGCAGCGACCCGCCGGCAACGAACTGCATCACCAGGAACGGCGGATCACTCTCGGATTCCACATTGTGAATCGGAACCACATGATCATCCACGATGCCCGCTGCGGAACGGGCTTCACGCGCAAACCGCTTTCTGGCGGAACCACTTGATGCCAAATAGGGAGCCAGCATTTTAATTGCGACGGAACGATTCAGCTCCGTATCATACGCCTTGAAAACGATTCCCATTCCGCCAGAGCCGATCAAACGCTCGATCTCGTAGCGTCCCAATCGGCCCAGAAATTCGGGATGTGATGGCGGCCCAAGTAACCCCTTGACCATCGATTCTGTCCAGTGGTCGGAACGGTCACAAAAATGAGCCAGGTTCGGAAGCACGGTCTGCTCCAATTCGAACTCCAGCAATTCGTCCTGTTCGTCGCAGGATGACAATGCGCCGGCCGCTTTCTGCCAGTCTTCGTCACTTGCGGCCAGCTCCGCGAGCCTCTTTTGGCATCGCACACAGTCTTCCACATGCCCGATGATCGCCTTTTGTCCCGGCCGGTGGTCGTTTGTGCGCAACATCGCCATCAATTGGTTGTCGTCGCAATCGCTTCGCGTATTCGTCATTGCGATGTCACTCTCTGTTGGATGTGGTTCGTTCGACAAGTTCCTTGATTCGCGCCATGACTCGACTTCGGGCAAAATGGATGTTGCCAGGTCGAGTCCGCAATTTCTTGGCAGCTTCCGGGATAGACAGGCCATCGACGTCTGCTGCCTGCAAACCTCGCCTTCGCGATGCACGATAGATTACCGGGCCATAAAGCCCCACGAATTCATCCCAGGCCGCAACATCACCGGGATTCCGCAGTCGCAGAATCAGACTGGCGCGGGTTTCAAGGGGACTTGCTGGCATCGGTTTGATTCAATTCAAAATCAATCTCTTGGAGTGGATGTTTCACGCTAATAGGTAAACAAACTGCTACCAGGATATCTTGCGCAAATCTTTCAAAATTCGGCACTTCTCACTAATCGCCACGACGCAGGTCGGCCTCTTCCGAGGCTGACGCCTGCGACGCAGCGTCCTTTTCGAGTCTCGGAGAGACTCGACTACGTGACTCTCCTTTAGCTTGACCAACTTCAGAGCAAGTCCACTCAATG
>JAGQPO010000900.1 GCA_020426665.1 Planctomycetales bacterium | reverse complement strand
CGCTGCCGGTCGGACCGGTGACCAGACACATTCCGTATTGTTGCCCGGTCGCTTGAGCCATGATTTGGGCTTCTTTGGCGGTCATCCCCAGCTTTGTCAAATCCGCCTTTAATCCGGTCGCGTCGACGATCCGCAAAACAATTTTTTCTCCGAAGCGGGTCGGAACCGACGACACCCGATAATCGATACTTCGGCCATCGATCACCAACCGTAATCGTCCCTCTTGCGGCCGACGACGTTCGGCGATATCCAATTCCGACAGAACTTTGACGCGTGACGAGATCTGTGGATAGTCCGCCGACGGCCCCGCGGCGATTTGAGACAGGACGCCGTCGACTCGAATTCGAACCCGAAACGCTTGTTCAAACGGCTCGAAGTGGATGTCCGACGCGCCGGCCTTGAACGCTTTGGCAAAAATCGAATCGCAGAACGCAATATTTTCGCTGCCGGATTTATCGGTACGCGATTCGTCTTTTTGGGGAATCGATGGCGTTGAAACACGCGGCGTGATTTCAGGAGGTTGATTCATGAACGCAAGCGACTTTGAACGATACGACGGCTTAATCTTTGATTGTGACGGAACATTGGCCGATTCAATGCCCCTGCATTATGTCGCGTGGCGCGACACGTTGTTGCGACACGGGATCGAATTTCCCGAAGATCGATTCTATTCGATGGGAGGCATACCGAGTGCCAAGATTGTCCAGATGTTGTCCATCGAGCAATCCGTCCCCGCCGATCCCGAGGCCGTTGCGACGGAAAAAGAGGCACATTTCCAGACGCTGATCGGTGACGTGACGCCGAAGCATGCGGTTTGTGAAATCGCACGTTGGTTTCACCATAAAAAGCCGATGGCGGTGGCCAGCGGCAGCGGGCGAATCATCGTGGTCAAGCAACTGGAAACGCTGAAAATCGATCACCTGTTTCCCATCATTGTTACCGCCGAAGACACGCGACGGCACAAGCCCGAGCCGGACGTTTTTTTGGAAGCCGCGAAAAGAATTGGCGTCGCTCCCGGCAACTGTGTGGTTTTTGAGGATTCTCCACTCGGATTCCAGGCCGCTGAAGCCGCCGGAATGGATTGGGTCGACGTCCGGTGACGGCCCGCGAGCGTGCTACAATTCAGCGCCTCTCTCTTTTTGCTTCCAAGCCCAGCGATCATGACGCGCATCGACGACCACCAGCCCGATTTTTCGAAACTCGACGCAGGCAAGTTATTGCCGGGCTGTTCGATTCCGATCACTCACTGGGATCCCAACAGCAGTCAGCGAGCCGATCAACTGCGTGATCAACTCCACGACGGACCGGCGATCCATGCATTTGGCGAATTTCATCCGCTGCCGATCGACGGGCTAAGCAGTTCTGCAACAAGCTGCCTTGCCGATTCAATGGTCGACGTCGCAAGATCCTTGCGCCGGATGCATCAAATGGATTGTTGTTATGGTCGAATCACTTCGATGTCTTTTCACAACCGAGGCACCACCGCCGCTCCCGAGGCGACGCTGTGGATTGATCCGTCCAAAGCGGTCCAGATCAATGCCGTCCACAACGGTGATCCGGAATCGATGTATTGGACTGCCGAACGTTTACAAAGCGGTCAACCGGCAAAGCCCAATGATGACTGGTATGCACTGGGTATCGTTTTAGCCGAGATCACACTTTCATCGGCCTCGGTGCACAAGATCTGGGAACTCAGCCGGCAAGACGGAAAGTTTGTTGAAAGTCTGATCAAGAATTTGAAACGGGCGCGTTCGGATCGGCGACTCAAGGCGATGGCGATCGCCTTGGTCCGTCAGGGTGCGATTGGCGAGGTTCACGATGCAACTCTATCGCAACTGACCACTCGCGGGACGAATCAAAATCGACGAATCGCCATCGGCGCGTTGGCCGGATTGATCCTGTTGGCGATCATTACGTCGGCATCGGTCATCTATCAACGGTCCGTCTATCGCACCGCGAGTGAAAATCGCGAAACGGAATTTCGCCAGCGAATTGAAACGTTGGAATCAAGAATCTTGGAATTGGAAACCCAACCGATACCGACACCGACTTCGACCCCGCCGGTAATTCCCACAGTTACCGAACCGCCTCGCACCGGGTCCGATGATCGAGAGCGATGGAAGAACAATCTCGCAGGAAGATCGCTGGAACAAGCAATCATCCAGGCGGCATCGTTCCAGCCCGAGGAGTGGCGAAACACCTTGATCCAGTTACAAGCGATCCCGGGACAAAAGCAGTGGCGAATCAAAGACCAAAAGGTTCGTCGCATGATCCAGATGGCGGTCGACGCCCCCTGGGAATCATTCAAGGCCGAAGAAGCAATCGAACGTTTGATCGCACTCAATCAAGCGCAAGCACGTTGGTCGACGTGGGCCCACAGCCAACGGAATATTGAAGAAATCCGAACCCAACAGGAATTGCTGCCCTTCGGGTTGGAGAAAGAGTTTCTCGGCCAGTGGCTGGGCGAACTTTTGGAGGTACGATCCTTTGATCTCCAAACGCGCGTCGTCGCCGCCGGGGCAGACAACGATTACTTGCACCACGTGATCGGATTCGAAACCGAAGCGGATTCCGAATCACTTTCGTGGACATGGAAATCGACCGAAGGCACCGAAGAATCAATCGAGATGCAGGTAAACGACTATCGTGCCGGACAATCGATGTCGTTCTGGTTGCGACAAGACAGCTCGATCCCCTACTGGGACAGCACCGTGATCAGCCACACTTTTGATAACCCGCTGTTGGTCTGGCAATTGGCAAGAGGTCTAAAATTAGAAGATAGTGAAAGCGGATACGCTGTTGTTCTGACGACCAACACCCGACTGGGGCCGCCGACAAGACTGGATTCCGGCGAATCGGCGACGCCGT